>CBINIO010000084.1:0-11376 GCA_966250725.1 uncultured Chitinophaga sp. | reverse complement strand
CCAGCGGCTGCTGCGTAATGAGAGAGTACGGTCCGATGGAACGGGCGTGCATTTTGTCGTCCACCATGTGGCTGAGCTTCAGCATGTAGATGATACCTACGGTCGCTTTCTGGTGGAAGCGTTCGCCGGTTTCGCCATCGCTCAGGTAAGTGTGGCCGAAGCTCGGCAGCTTGGCTTCGGTGATGTAATCCGCGATCTCTTCGGTGCTTGCGCCGTCGAAGATCGGGGTCGCAAAACGAACGCCCAGCTTCTGACCGGCCCAGCCCAGTACGGTTTCGTAGATCTGGCCGAGGTTCATACGGGAAGGTACGCCCAGCGGGTTCAGTACGATGTCCACCGGTGTGCCGTCTTCGAGGAACGGCATGTCTTCGTCGCGAACGATCTTGGCTACGATACCTTTGTTACCGTGGCGGCCCGCCATTTTATCACCTACTTTCAGCTTGCGTTTGCTGGCGAGGTATACTTTCGCCAGTTTCAGCACGCCGGCAGGAAGCTCGTCACCGATAGAGATGTTGAACTTCTCGCGTTTGTAGCGGCCCAGCTCCTCGTTGTACTTGATGTTGTAGTTATGGAGCAGGGTATTGATCTGGTCGTTGGTATCCTGGTCGGTAGTCCATCCGAGCGGGTTTACGTTCTGGAAGTCTACGTTCGCCAGGTTTTTGTTGGAGAACTTGGAACCTTTGGAGATCAGCACTTCGCCGTAAGTGTTGGTGATGCCTGCGGAGGTTTTTTCCTTCAGCAGCGTCAACAGCTTGCCCATCAGCACTTCCATGAGGTCTTCCTCGTTCTTCTGGTGGATCTTCTCCAGTTTCTCCAGCGCCGCTTTTTCGCGGGTTTTGGAGTTTTTATCTTTTTTAGCGCGGGAGAACAGCTTCTTGTCGATCACCACCCCTTCGGTTGACGGGGGCGCCTTCAGGGAAGCGTCTTTCGCATCGGATGCTTTATCGCCGAAGATCGCGCGGAGCAGTTTTTCTTCGGGTGAAGGATCGGATTCACCGCGGGGGGTGATCTTGCCGATCAGGATATCGCCTTCCTTGATATGTGCGCCCACGCGGATGATACCGTTCTGATCCAGGTCCTTCGTGGCTTCTTCGCTCACGTTGGGGATGTCCGGCGTCAGTTCTTCTTCACCCAGCTTGGTGTCGCGCACTTCGAGTTCATATTCGTCGATGTGAATGGAGGTGAACCAGTCTTCACGGGCTACACGCTCGGAAATCACGATCGCATCCTCAAAGTTGTAACCTTTCCAGGGCATGAACGCTACTTTCAGGTTGCGGCCCAGTGCCAGTTCCCCGGCGCGGGTGGCGTAACCTTCGGTGAGGAAGTCGCCTTCCACCACACGCTGCCCTTTCTTCACCGCGGGGCGAAGGTTGATGCAGGTGCTCTGGTTGGTCTTTACGAACTTGGTCAGCTGGTAGATCACGAGATCGTCTTCAAAGCTCACCAGCTTCTGCATTTCATCGCGTTCGTACCGTACGTGGATCTCGTTGGCGTCAACGAATTCCACCACGCCTTTGCCGTTCGCGGTGATCTGCAGGCGGGAGTCGCGCGCTGCCTTTCCTTCCAGGCCGGTACCTACGATGGGCACCTGCGGGGAGATCAGCGGCACTGCCTGGCGTTGCATGTTCGATCCCATGAGCGCACGGTTGGCGTCGTCATGCTCGAGGAAGGGGATCAGGGAAGCGCTCAAACCAACGATCTGGTTGGGGGCCACGTCCATGTATTCTACTTCCTGCGGTTCGAGGATCGGGAAGTCGCCGGTTTCGCGGGACTTCACCTTATCGCCGGTGAAGGCGCCTTTTTCGTCCAGCGGTGCGTTGGCCTGGGCGATCTTCACGGAATCTTCTTCTTCAGCGCTCAGGTACTCGATCTTCACCATGTCAACTTTACCGTCCTTTACTTTGCGGTAAGGCGTTTCGATGAAGCCCATTTCGTTCACCATGGCGTGTACGCACAGGGTGGAGATCAGACCGATGTTCGGTCCTTCAGGGGTTTCGATCGTGCAAAGACGGCCGTAGTGGGAATAGTGTACGTCGCGCACCTCAAAGCCTGCGCGTTCGCGGCTCAGGCCGCCGGGGCCGAGCGCGGAGATGCGGCGTTTGTGGGTGATCTCCGACAGCGGGTTGGTCTGGTCCAGGAACTGGGAGAGCTGCGAGGTACCGAAGAAGGAGTTGATCACGGAAGAAAGCGTTCTTGCATTGATCAGGTCCACCGGTGTGAACACCTCGTTGTCCCTTACGTTCATACGTTCGCGGATGGTGCGCGCCATACGTGCGAGACCTACGCCGAACTGGGCGTAGAGCTGCTCGCCGACGGTGCGTACGCGGCGGTTGGACAGGTGGTCGATATCGTCGATCTCCGCTTTACCGTTGGTGAGCTGCACCAGGTATTTGATGATCGAGATAATGTCCGCCTTGGTCAGCACCTTCATGTCCAGCGGCGTAGGCAGACCGAGCTTGCGGTTGATCTTGTAGCGGCCTACGTCCCCGAGGTCGTAACGTTTGTCGGAGAAGAAGAGTTTATCGATGATGCCCCTGGCTGTTTCATCATCCGGCGCATCGGCACCGCGCAATTGGCGGTAAATGTGCTGAACGGCTTCCAGCTCGGAGTTGGAGGTATCTTTGTTGAGGGTGTTGTAGATGATGGCGAAGTCGCCGCTCACCTCTTCCTTCTGCACAAATACGGATTTCACGCCCATGTCGGTGATCAGCTCGATGTTCGCTTCGTCCAGGATGCTGTCGCGTTCCAGTACGATCTCGTTACGTTCGATGCTCACCACCTCGCCGGTGTCTTCATCCACGAAATCTTCCACCCAGCTGCGTAAAACGCGGGCGGCCAGCTTTTTGCCGGCGTATTTTTCCAGGTTTTTGCGGTCTGCTTTTACTTCGTCAGCCATGCCAAACAGTTCCAGGATGTCCTTGTCCGTTTCATAGCCGATGGCACGAAGCAGCGTGGTAACCGGGAACTTCTTCTTACGGTCGATGTACGCGTACATCACGTTGTTGATGTCCGTCGCAAACTCCATCCAGGCGCCTTTGAAGGGGATCACCCTTGCGGAGTAGATCTTGGTGCCGTTGGGATGGATGGATTGACCAAAGAACACACCTGGTGAACGGTGGAGTTGGGATACAACTACACGTTCTGCGCCGTTGATAACGAAGGTACCCCTGGGGGTCATGTAGGGGATGTTCCCGAGGAAAACGTCCTGCACAATGGTCTGGAAATCTACGTGCTCCTCATCATTACAGCTCAACCGGAGCTTTGCCTTGAGCGGCACGGAGTACGTAAGCCCCCGCTCAATACATTCTTCGATGGTATAACGCGGAGGGTCCACGAAATAATCGAGGAACTCCAGATTAAAGATATTTCTGGTATCCGTAATCGGGAAATTTTCCTTGAATACTTTAAAAAGGCCTTCGTTGTTACGCTTGTCTGGTGTGGTTTCTAATTGGAAGAAATCCTTGAAAGATTGGATTTGGATAGCCAACAGATCCGGTGTCTCAGCAACTTGTTTGATCTTTCCAAAATTTACTCTTTCGTTAGTTTGGGCTTTTTTTAGAGACATATTCGAAGTTAGCAGTTAATATGACTTGTATGAATAAGGGAAATTAATGATTCTTTGTCAATACACCCAAAATATTGTGTTTCAACACTGATGACCGGCTTATTTCCCGTTTTGCCGGACCTCGCGGAAACCCACCTTCCCAAAGGGAGTAAGGCCAAAAAGTACCTGGGCACTTTTTGACCTTAAAAAAGATGTATATTAAACAAAGAATTACTGAATTTCTACTTCAGCGCCGGCTTCGGTGAGCTTGGCTTTCAGATCTTCAGCTTCAGCCTTGCTAACGCCTTCTTTCACTGCTTTCGGCGCACCGTCAACCAGTTCTTTGGCTTCTTTCAGACCGAGACCTGTCAGATCTTTCACCACTTTCACTACGTTCAGTTTGCTGGCACCAGCAGATTTCAGAACTACGTTGAATGCAGTTTTTTCTTCAGCAGCAGCAGCGCCGCCGCCACCGTCGCCTGATACAACTACTGCAGCAGCAGCAGGTTCGATACCGTATTCGTTCTTCAGAACGTCTGCCAGTTCCTGCACTTCCTTAACAGTAAGACCTACTAATTGTTCAGCTAATGCTTTTACGTCTGCCATTGTATGATATTTTTTTGTAGTTTTTTAAATTGTTGTTAAACAGATGTTTGTGTATGTTGTGACTTGGAAGCCAATGTAATAAGGCCGGGGATTACTCCGCGGCGGGCGCTTCGGCGGCAGCAACTTCGCCGCCTTCGTTCTTGCCTTTCTCCAGCAGTGCCGCGATAACGCGTTTGGCGGGAGATTGCAGCAGACCGATAACTTCGCCGATAAGCTCGTTCTTGGTCTTGATCTTCACCAGGCTTGCCAGCTGGTTGTCGCCCAGGTAGATCTCGTCGCCAACGAAAGCGGCTTTGAGAACGGGTTTTTCCAGTTTGGCGTTTTCCTTACGGAAAGTGCTGATGATCAGCGCGGGTTCTTTCGGGCTATCGGAGAACATCAGGGCGGTTACGCCGTTCAGTGCGTCGTAAATGCCGGTGTATTTCTCGCTGTCCAGGCTTTCGAGGGCCTTTTTGATGAGGGTGTTCTTGGCCACCTTCATTTCCACGTTCTTGTCGAAGCACACCCTTCTGAGGTGGTTCACCTGCGCTACCGTCAGAGACTCCGTATTGGTGATGTAGAAGTTGTTGTATTGAGCAAACTTGCCTTTCAGCAGTTCGATTACCTCATTCTTTTGATCTTTGTTCATTGCTTTGTGTTTGGCATTGACCGTTTTGCCTTCTCGGCCCGGGGGCTCCGGCTACGGGCGGTCAATTAGTTTTGAACAGATTTTGTGTCAATAACGATACCCGGGCTCATGGTGCTTGCCATGGACAGGCCTTTCAGGTAGGTGCCTTTGGCCGTTGTGGGCTTCAGCTTGATGATCGCGTTGATCAGCTCCTGTGAGTTCTCTTCGATCTTTTCGGGAGCGAAGGAGATGCGGCCGATGGAAGCGTGAACGATACCGGCTTTATCTACTTTGAAGGTGATCTTACCGCCTTTTACCTCGTTTACCGCTGCTGCCACGTCGTTGGTAACAGTACCGGTTTTCGGGTTAGGCATCAGGTTGCGGGGGCCCAGGATCTTACCCAGCTTACCGATCTTCGGCATTACGGCGGGGGTGGCGATGATCACGTCGATCTCGGTCCAGCCGCTTTCGATCTTCTGGATAAATTCGTCCAGGCCTACGAAATCAGCGCCGGCTTCGTTTGCAGCAGCCTCTTTGTCGGGCGTACAGAGAACCAGCACTTTTTTGGTCTTACCAGTACCGTGCGGCAGTGTAACGGAGCCGCGGATGGCCTGGTCAGCTTTCTTGGGATCTACGCCCAGGCGGATATGCAAATCGACGGAAGAGTCGAATTTGGTGCAGTTGATGTCTTTAACGAGGGTGGAAGCCTCTTTCAGGCTATAGAACTTGTTCTTGTCCACCTTAACGTCAGCCACTTTTCTTTTCTTAGTTGCCATTTCTGAATGATTTAAAAGTTAACCTGTCTGAACAGGGTGAACAATTTAGTTTTCCCAGGGAGCTTTACCATCAACGGTAATACCCATGCTGCGCGCGGTACCGGCCACCATTCTCATGGCGCTTTCCAGTGTGAAGCAGTTCAGGTCGGGCATTTTATCTTTAGCGATAGCCTCAACCTGTGTCCAGGATACTTTACCCACCTTGTTACGGTTAGGTTCTTTAGAACCACCTTGAATTTTAGCAGCTTCCAGCAGCTGTACGGGAGCCGGGGGCGTCTTAATTACAAAGTCGAATGATTTGTCGGTGTAAACGGTCAGCAATACAGGCAGCACCTTACCCATTTTGTCCTGGGTGCGGGCATTGAACTGTTTGCAGAACTCCATGATGTTCACACCTTTGGAACCCAGGGCGGGACCAATCGGAGGTGCAGGGTTGGCCTGGCCGCCTTTAACCTGCAATTTCACGTACGTTGCGATCTCTTTAGCCATTAGTCTGTTTTTAATTTGGTGAAACGTTCCGCCGCCGTTGCCGGGGCAAAACTCCCAAAACTCAAAAGGTCTCAGAAAGACATTTTAAGGGGGATGCAAAGGTAGGTATATTTTAAATGAATAACAAAAAATGTTTGGAGTTCGGCATTTTTTTTGCTATTATACGAGGATTGGGATTAAGTTTAATGGTTAATTTGCTAATTATCAATTAATTAAGCACGATTTTCAAGAGTCAAAAATTACGTTATTTTTTTGACTGGGCTTTGAGCATTATCATAAAAAAATCTGCCTGCGATTGTGTTTTGATCACTGTATTCAGCGAGGAAGTATTGCCGGACTTTACCGTAAACTTCCAGTTGTTACCGGATGCTTTGGCTTTCATGATTACGGCGTCTATTTCCGCGGCCAATTTTTTGTCCATAGCTGCAAATTTACCAAATTCCGTGGTCATAAAAATGATTATTTAATATTGAAAATAAAATAGTTATACAATTTATTACTGACCATCCTTTCTCCTTCTTCCACCACTTGCGGAATCGCCAGCACGTCGCCGGCATCAATGGGACAGTCTTCATCCCGGTCAAATATTTTTCTTAGAATGCGGACATAATACTTGATACCGTGTATGTTAAAATGTTGTGACAGGTATATAAAGTTATTCCGGATGCAGCGGTAATACAGGTATGCCCTTGCGTTGTTTGATCCGTCAATGCCCAGATACTTTCCCGGATGCTCTTTTAAAAAGGTCAGGGCTGCAAATAAAATAGTTGAAAATACCCGTGAATGGTCCGCATGGGAAAGTTTTGCCTGGTCGTCGATCTGACCGGCGTTATCGAGAGGGCCGAAAGACAGGTTAAATACGTGCGGCATCAAAGGATGCGCATCTGCGCCGATCTCTATCCCGAGCAGCATATGGGTGCCGTTTTGCAGCGGGCTGATAAATCTGCAGGAAGTAACATTGCTGTTTGTTTCCAACTTGTACCGTTTCTCAAAATCGATCTTTAGATTCAATGCCATTTGGCAATTTACCGATCCTGTCGCATAGGTTTCCTGTTCACGTTATTCATTTTACCATGAGGTGTTAACACCTTTTTGCGCATGGCAAGCGGCGGAAAAGGAGATTTTCGTTCATTTATTCATTTTCACTAAAGGCGTTAACACCCTCTCCGCGCAAGGCGGCGGGACGGGAGATTCTCATTCAATTATTCATTTTCACTAAGATGTTAACACCTTCTTGCGCTGGGTGGTGTAAAAAGAGGTTTCCATTCATTTATTCATTCTGACTAAGGGTTAACACCTTCTCCCGCGTGAGGTGGCAGAAAAGGAAATTTTTATTCATTTATTCATTTTCGGTAAAGGTGTTAACACCTTTACCACCCCACTTTCATCCGCCAAAATTTTTCCGTACTTTAATTCCCCATATCTCCCGTCATGAAAACTTTAACGTCCATCTTACTTCTTACGATCTTCGCAACCTACAAACCCATGCAGAAAAATCAATTCCTCATCGTCGGCACCTACACCAACACAGGCAGCAAAGGCATTTATGTTTTCAGGAAAGATCCCGCCACCGGCAGGTTTATCCAGGCGCATGTCGCCGAAGGCGTCCCTAACCCGTCTTTCCTCACTTTATCTCCCGACAAACGCTTTCTGTACGCAGTCAGCGAATTCGCCAAAGACAATCCCGGCAGCGTGTACGCCTATTCCTTCGACCGCGGCACCGGCGCACTCGCCCTTATCAATCATCAGCTCACCGGCGCCGGTCCCTGCCACGTCAGTACGGACGCGGACAACCGCTTTGTATTCACCGGCAATTACAACGGCGGCAGTCTTTCCGTGCTTCCCGTGCTGGAGAACGGCCACCTCGCGGCGGCCGTGCAGCAGATCGTGCACCAGGGCTCCGGCCCTGTGGCATCGCGTCAGAAAACACCGCATGTGCATTCGGTGAACTTCTCGCCGGATGGCAAACACCTGCTCGTGCCGGACCTCGGCACGGACAAAATCATGATCTACGATTTCGAGCCTTCGCGCAAAATGCGCCCCCTTCAGCCGGCCGCACAACCTTTCGTGAGCACAACGCCTGGCGGAGGCCCGCGTCACCTCGTCTTCCACCCCAACGGCCATTACGCTTACCTCGCGCTCGAGATCAGCGGCCAAACAGCGGTTTTCCGCTACGAAAACGGCCAGCTCAAACACCTGCAGACCATCTCCGGCGCCCCGGCCGACTACAAAGGCAGCAACTTCGGCAGCGCGGACATCCACGTGTCGCCGGACGGGAAATTCCTGTACATGTCCAGCCGCGGCGATCTCAACAACCTGTCCATCTACCGCATCAGCGAAAAAGACGGCACGCTTGCGCTGATCGGCCACCAGTCCACGCTGGGCATCGAGCCGCGCAACTTTCTTATCACGCCGGACGGGGAATTTTTACTGGCCGCCAACCAGAAAAGCAATACGATCGCGGTTTTCAAAAGGGACGCTGACACCGGGCTGCTCAGTCCTACCGGCGAGGAGCTGTCCGTACCTGCGCCTGTATGCCTGAAATGGGTGGAATAGGCAAGATACCGGCGTCCACAAAACTGCCGCCAAGACCCGCAATCGGCTCCAAACCTCCCGGCGAACGCCGAAATAAAGAAAATTACGTGTGGCACCACCTAAAATGTTGCTGAAGCAACTAATGCGTAACTTCATGATCCAAAAAAACACCCCATTATGAAACGCATATTGTTAGCACTCACCGCAACGATCGTTGCGCTCTCCGCACAATCGCAGGACGATGCCGCCCAAAAGGCCTGGATGGATTACGCCACTCCCGGTCCCATGCAGAAAATGATCGCCATGGCAGACGGCAACTGGAAAGCCGACATGACCTTCTGGATGGCGCCCGGGGCCGAGCCGATGTCCAACACCGGCAGCTGCACCAACAAAATGATCATGGGCGGCCGTTACCAGGAAAGCCGCTTTACCTCCAACATGGACGGGCAGCCTTTTGAAGGCACCGGGCTGCTGGGGTACGACAATGTCAGGAAGGTATTCGTCACCACCTGGATCGACAATATGGGCACCGGCATCATGTATCTCGAAGGCACCTGGGACGATGCCACACGCTCCATCACCTTTACCGGCAACGCGACCGATGCGGTAGCCGGCAAAGCCTTGCCCATACGGCAGGTAGTGAAGTGGGTGGACGACAACACGCAGGTAATGGAAATGTACATGACGGCCGACGGAAAGGAGTTTAAAAGCATGGAACTGAAATACACGCGCCAATAAACACGCCCAGCTGGATGAATAGGCCGATGTGCAGGCAACGGCAATCCCCTGTTTCACCCAACGAAAAAAGCCGCCCCATGGGACGGCTTTTTTAATATGCTTCGGGCAGCCTTAGCTGATCTTTTCTACCTGCATGAAGTTCAGCTCTACCGGCGTGGCGCGGCCAAAGATCTTCACGGTCACTTTCAGTTTCTTTTTGTCCTCCAGCACTTCTTCGATCACTCCGTTGAAATCGTTGAACGGACCGTCGATGATCTTGATGGTTTCGCCGACGATGTAAGGCTCGCTCATAGTGAGGCCCTGGTCGGAGATCTCGTCCACCTTACCGAGCATTTTATTGACTTCGGATTTGCGGAGGGCGATGGGTTTTTCTTTGCCGAGGAAGTGGATCACGCCGGAAACGTTGCGGATGGCCTGGATCACTTCATCGTTCATTTTACCGTCGATGGCTTCGATCATCACATACCCGGGGTAGAAGTTCTTTTCACGCATCACCTTTTTACCGGCCTGCACTTTATAAACTTTTTCCACAGGAAGAAAAACCTGGGTGATAATACCGCCCCAGTCGCCGCGGCGAACTTCGATATCCAGGTATTCCTTTACTTTCTTCTCTTTGCCACTCACCACGCGCAGCACGTACCATTTGGTTTCCTGAGCGGGCTGAGTGGGGTTTTGGGCTTCATCCATTATGAAAACAGTTTATAGTATTGTGTTAATACAAGGTGAGAGGCACTATCCATGCCCCATACCATCAGGGTGATGATAATAGTGGCTACCAGCACGATCATGGTAGAGGACTGCAACTCCTGCCAGGTAGGCCAGGATACTTTATGAACCAGCTCGTAGTATGATTCCCTGAAATAGCTAAAGATTTTGTTCATCGTTTTAAGTTATCCTGATATGAACGATAAAAATTGCCGTGGAGAAAAATTGCAGGTGTTCCGTAAAAAACCAGCAATTTAACTTTCCGGCAATTTCATTTTTTTATTCCGCACGGGTACTAGGATTCGAACCCAGATCAAAGGTTTTGGAGACCCGTATGCTACCGTTGCACCATACCCGTATTAAAAAGCCATTAGCCGTAATGTTCTTCGTCAGCAAATATAATCTACTATTGATTACTTGTTACTTGCTAATGGACTTTTTTTATGTGTCAGTATCGCTACTGATTATTTGATGATCTCGGTCACCTGACCAGCGCCTACGGTACGGCCGCCTTCGCGGATAGCGAATTTCAGACCTTTTTCCATAGCGATGGGCTGGATCAGTTTAACGGTCAGGCTGATGTTATCACCAGGCATTACCATTTCAACGCCGGCAGGCAGTTCAACTTCACCGGTAACGTCAGTGGTACGGAAGTAGAACTGGGGGCGGTATTTCTGGAAGAACGGCGTGTGACGGCCACCTTCTTCTTTGCTCAGTACGTACACTTCGCATTTGAATTCAGTGTGCGGAGTGATGGAACCGGGCTGGCAGATAACCATACCGCGGCGGATCTGGGTTTTCTCAATACCGCGGAGCAGCAGACCGGCGTTGTCGCCAGCTTCACCTTCGTCCAGCAGTTTTTTGAACATTTCCACACCGGTGCAGGTAGATTTCAGCGACTCGGGCTGCAGACCTACGATCTCAACGTTGTCGCCAACTTTGATGCGACCGCGTTCGATACGGCCGGTAGCAACGGTACCGCGGCCGGTGATGGAGAATACGTCTTCAACAGACATCAGGAACGGCTGATCAACCGGGCGGGGAGGCAGCGGGATGTAGCTGTCAACAGCTTCCATCAGCTCTTCGATCTTGGCAACCCATTTAGCGTCGCCAGCGAGAGCGCCGGTAGCAGAACCCTGGATGATGGGAACGTTGTCGCCATCGAAGCCATAGGAAGACAGCAGCTCGCGGAGTTCGATCTCAACGAGTTCCAGCAGTTCCGGATCGTCTACCAGGTCCACTTTGTTCATGAACACAACGATACGGGGAACACCTACCTGGCGGGCCAGCAGCACGTGCTCTTTCGTTTGCGGCATCGGACCATCTGTAGCGGCAACCACCAGGATCGCACCGTCCATCTGGGCAGCACCGGTAAT
>CBINIO010000083.1:0-11443 GCA_966250725.1 uncultured Chitinophaga sp. | reverse complement strand
AATATCGACTGGGCCGCTCAAAAGAAAACAATCATCAAGAGGGTTTTTGAAAGGGGGAATGAGCGTGAAAAAGAAGAGATCCGCAGGTTTTATGGGCGGGAGACGATAAACCGTGTATTAAAAAGCTCCGGAAATTAATTGTATATGCTGCGCTGGAATACTGTTTCGCCGTTACTCGCTTCCGTTCTCAAAGACCTGATGCAGCAGGATGCCTTCCAGCACTTCAGACTTGTGGGCGGCACGGCGCTCAGCCTGCATCTGGGGCACCGGATGTCAACCGATATCGATCTTTTCTCCGACCAGGAATATGGAACGATCCGTTTTGAGGAACTTGAAAATTATCTTTCCGGCCGGTACCGCTACTTTAATAAATCCAACAGTGGTTTGATCGGTGTTGGCAATTCATACTTCGTTGGGAAAACCGAGAACGAGAGCATCAAGCTCGATATTTATTATACGGATACCTTCATCCGGCCACCGCACCTCGGGGATGGGATCAGGTTAGCGACCGTAGAAGAAATCGCGGCCATGAAAATTGACGTTATACAACGCGGCGGGCGGAAAAAGGATTTTTGGGATATCCATGAAATACTGGATACGCATAGCATCAAAGAGCTGTTAGCCCTGCATTTGGAAAGGCACCCCTACACGCATGATAAAAAAGAAATACGCTCCCAGCTTGCAAATTTCGAGGAGGCCGATAATGATTTTGACCCGATTTGCCTGAAAGATAAAATCTGGGAGCTTGTTAAATATGACATCCTGCAAACGCTCCTTTCATTACAGCAGTAATCACAAAAAAAAACCGCCTCAAGCAATCGAGACGGTTCTTAATGGTTAACATGGGGTACGAACAAGGATGAAGTTCCCTTGCATATGACATGAGATGCATTCTTCCATGTCAAAATCTTATTCATTTATTTGAAATTACTTGTCGGTTCCGCACTGCCGGGCCAGGTCATTCATTTCACGTTACGCGCAATTTTCAACTGCTGTTTCAACATATTCGCCAGTCTCTGCAAGCTCAATTCTCCAGGACGGCTATTCACGAACACCTCGCCGGCCATACTGTTCAAACGCTCCTCCCTCAATTCTTCATCTGCTTCTTCAGCATGCTCACCTGCTCCTGCAATTGGTTCACCATGCCCGCCAGGTGATTTACGCTCATGCGGTGCTGCTGGCCCATTTTCTGGATCACGGCGTCTGCCTGCCAGATCTCCAGCACTTCGTCCATATTTACGGGGTAGGGATCGTATTGGGGGTTGTCGGATACCAGCGTTACCTTGCTTTTGGAGCGGTTGCTTTTTACCACGCGTTTGTATACGATGCCTTCGCGGTTCGTTACTACGATGTAAGCCTCGTTATTCCGGATATCCTCCCAGCCCTCGACCTTATGACAAACCACTACGGAACCCGAAGGCGTGGGCAACATGGAATCTCCCGCGATCTCAAAAGCGCGGTAGCTGCCCGCGCCTAACATGGGAAGGGTAAAGGTGTTCAGCTCTTCGATGAATTCATCGTCATTAAAACCGGCAAGATAACCGGCGGCGGCTTTTACCGGAACAAATACCACGTTCTGACGGGCATTGCTGCCCAGCTTTTGCTGGCGGCGGCGTTCGAGGAAACTTTCTTTCTGGGAACTAAGATCGCGGCGGAGCAGATCGTCGATCGATACGCGGAACATATCGCTGACCTGTTCCAATACTTCCGTGCGAGGCTCTGCGCGCTCTTCTTCATATGCGCCCAGCAAGGACCTTTTAATGTTAAGACGGTCGGCAAATTCCTGCTGCGTCCAGCCCTTTTGCTTGCGCAGGTATTTCAGATTTCGGCAAACAGTAGACATCCCTAAATAATTTAGTACAACAATGCTAACAAAATTAGCAATTATTTTTTGTATTTACCAAATTATTCTTCATATATCCGCTTATTTTTGTGCGGACAAACTCAATTAACTATGCATGAAACTTTGTTAGGTATCCACTCCATCGTAAGATGGCTGATACTCCTCTTCGGGATATGGGCCGTACTTCGTGCCCTCATCGGCGTTAGCGGCAAAAAACCGTATACGTCCGCCGACACAAAGGCCGGTCTGTTCTTTATGATCTTCCTCGATATCCAGTTCCTGCTCGGCCTGATCCTTTTCTTCGTCAGCCCGCTGATCAAATCTTCCCTGGCCGACATGGGCGCCGCCATGAAAAACGCAGGCCTCCGCTTCTTTACCGTAGAGCACACGCTCATGGCCATCGTAGCCATCGCGCTGGTGCACATCGGCCGCAGCAGGATCAAAAAGCTCACCGACGACGGCAAAAAACACAAAACGGCATTGATCTTTTTCCTCCTGTCGCTGATCATCCTCCTCGCCGCTATTCCCTGGCCGGGCCGTGAAGCCGTTGGCAGGGCGCTGTTCCCTTCCTTCTGATAAAAAGGTATTATGATATTCCCGGGAGGATAACCGCTGCTCAGCCGTTATCCTCCTTTTGTTTGTTCACTTCCGAAGCGATACGGATAGCTCCCTGCAGATCCGGCGCCACAAATCTTTTTCCTATCCTGAACAGCAGCCTGCTTTTCCTGAATTCTTCCCGCACGCCGGGCTGCAGTCCCGCTACGATCAGCCGGATATGATTGCGCCCGCAGGTGCGCAGCAGATCGTTCACCACCTGCAAACCGGTAGCGTCTATCATCGGCACGTTGCGCATTTTCAGGATCAGCACGCGCGGCGTGCGGCCGGCCAGCGCAATGGCGTCCCTGAATTTGTAAGCCGCGCCAAAAAACAACGGCCCGTTCAGCTCAAACACTTCCACGCCCTGCGGCAGCACCGGCTGCGCATCGCCCGCTTCCCCATTCCCTTCCGGCTGCATGTTTTTTACATAACTGCTCCGCGCCATTTTGCGGATGAACATAAAGGCGGCCAGCACCATTCCTCCTTCGATCGCAACGGTAATATCAAAAACGACGGTAAGGAAAAAAGTAACGAGCAGCACGGCCACATCGCCGCCGCCGCTGCGCACAATGTTCCTGAAAGCTTCCATCTCGGCCATGTTGTAGGCCACCACGGCCAGTATGCCGGCAAGACAGCTCATCGGGATCAGCGTGGCCCATTGACCCACCGCCAGCAGCATCACCAGCAGCACGGCCGAATGCGTGATACCGGCCACGGGCGTACGTCCCCCGCTCCTGATGTTCACCGCCGTGCGCGCGATAGCGCCGGTAGCCGGTATACCGCCGGTCAGCGACGACGCGATATTCGCTCCGCCCTGCGCCACGAGCTCCATATTGCTGTTGTGTTTCCCGCCGGTCATGCCATCGGCCACCACGGCGGAAAGCAGCGACTCAATGCCACCCAGCAAAGCGATGGCGATACCGGGCTGCATGGCGCGTTTGATGGTGATCCAGTCCGCCGCCGGCCATGCAAACGAGGGCAGCGACACCGCAATGCTTCCATACCTGCTGCCGATGGTCTCGACCGGCAGCTGAAAATACTGCACAATGAGCGTAGCCACGAGGATGGCCGCCAGCGGCCCGGGAACGCGGCGAGTAAAACGGGGAAGATAGATCACCGTCAGCACGGTGAACAGCGCAACACCCAACGCATACCAGCTGACGCCGGAGATATGCAAAAAGTATTCCCGCCACTTTGCTACAAAATCCACCGGCACCGCGCCCATGCGCAGCCCAAGCAGATCTTTCACCTGTGAGGAAAAAATAATGACGGCGATGCCTGAAGTAAAGCCGGTGATCAGCGAATGGGGAATGTATTTGATCACGCCGCCGAGCCGGGAAAAACCCAACGCCATCAGCAGGATGCCGGCGATAAAAGTGGCGATCATCAGCCCGGCCACGCCCTGCGACTGCACGATGCTGTACACCAGGATGATAAACGCGCCGGTCGGCCCGCCGATCTGCACCCTGCTCCCGCCAAAGGCGGCGATAACAAAACCCGCCACCACGGCGGTATAAATACCCTTTTCGGGCGATACGCCGGAGGCGATGGCAAATGCGATCGCCAGGGGGAAAGCGACGATGCCCACGATCACGCCGGCCAGCAGGTCTTTGCCGAACTGTGCGCGGGAATAATCTTTTAACGAACGGAAAAGCGCGGGAACGAACATACCATGCAGCTTGTTTTTACCATTTGATCCACATCTTCAGCAACATGTCCGGCGAAGCGTCCACCAGCTTGTAATCGGGCGGCACTTCTTCTTCCAGGCTGTGGAAAGTGACCAGCCGGGTGCCGGGCGGGCGGGCGTTCAGAGCTCTGAACAGGTATCGTGAATAGTAGATGTAAAGACTGACGGAATATTCCAGCTGATCGTCTATCCTTCCTTCCTGGTCGATGTTTTCGAAGAAGGAATTATAGAAATAAAAATTATCGTAATCGCCCATTTCTATCTGCGTGAAATTACCGTGGATAAAATCCGCGTTAGGCACGCGGGCCAGCGTTTTCGCCGCATGGGCGTGATCGAACAGCTCCCGGCGCTGCTCCACGCCGCAGAAGTAACAGTCGGGAAAAAAATTGGCGCCGATGATACAGAATTTCCCGACGCCGCTGCCGACGTCGAGTATTTTTTTACCGGGCGCATCGGCCAGGAAATGCGCTGCCTTTTTGGCGACGCTCATCGGCGTCCAGTGCCGGCGGGATAACTTTTGAATATTTTCAGGATACAACCAGTCGAAGCTGGCATCGTTTCTAAAACAGGCAGTATGCATTACGGGACGTTCCGTTTTTTAAATTCATCAATTTTTGACGCGGACCAGTTTGCGGTAATCTTCGGGCTTCAGCAGACTTTCATCCTTCCTGCCAAATACGGAAGGCGCCATCAGGAAAAGCCAGCCTTTGTCTTCAGGGCTCTCGATCACCACGCTACAGCACTCTCCCAGCTTCGGATTTTTTCCAAGGAACCGGCCCTTCACCGGCGAATGCACCGGTATCACCCGTTCCCCGGCCAGCACTTCCGCTATCAGCGTGCCGGCTTCCACCATGCCCGCCGGCCTGCGCCAGCGGATGCCGTCGATCTTTTCCACCCCGCAAAGCCCGAACGCGGACACTCCCACAAACCCTACGGTACCGTTAAAATCGATCCATGCATGTTCCGGAGTGAAATGTATCCGCGGGCGGGACACCGTTGATATTTTCATGCAGCAAAGCTAACTTTACATACCGGTCAAAGTTCAGCCAATTATCAACCGCAAAATTGATAATTGTCAATTTTCCTTTTACGAAACGTACCTGATATGAGTCTTAACGGCCTGTTTCCCATCGATAAATGGAATTTCTCCACGCAATCCATCCTGAACAATCTTCCGCAGGAAGAACGCGCGGTCCTCTACGCCAACATGACCGAGCTGCCGTTAAAAAAAGGCGAGGTGCTGTTCCGCCAGGGCACCGTTCCACAGGGACTTTACGTCGTGATGCAGGGAAAAGTGAAAAAATATCACATGAACGGGAAAGGGAAAGAGCAGATCATTTACGTAGCGAACTCCGGCGAGCTGCTGGGTTATCATGCCATCCTTTCCAGCGAACGTTACCCGGATTCCGCCGCGGCGCTGGAAGAAAGCGCGGTGGGGCTGATACCGAAGGAAGATTTTTTGGCGGTGCTGGACCGTTCGCCCGGTCTTTCCCGGATGCTGCTGCGGTCGCTGAGCCATGAATTTACCGTGCTGGTCAACAGCATTTCGGTGTTCGCGCAAAAATCGGTGAGGGAAAGGCTGGCGATCGCGCTGATCGTGCTGCGGGAAAAATTCAAGCCCGGCCTGCCTTCGGGCGACGGCGCGGTGGAGATCAACGTATCGCGCAGCGACCTGGCGAATATGGTGGGCAGCGGCACGGAGAACGTGGTGCGGTTCCTGAAGGAATTTAAAACGGCGGGCATACTCGATACAAGCGGGCGGAAGATCATCATCCGCGACGTGCGGCAGCTGATCGCGCTGGCCGGTTATGGCAGCTTATAAAAAAAGCAGGAACGGTTATGCGCCGTTCCCGCTTCCTGTTTTTTACAGGAATGCCTGCCTTAACCATGCGTTTTATAAAATAAGCGGTAAGAATAAATATATGGCAGCGCGGCCAGCGCGCCGGCGGCGAAAATAAAGAGGAACACCCCGCTGATGATCGGCAGGAAAATTCCCGCTACGATAATGCCCAATCCGCCGAACAGCCATAAACGGCTTGCCATGTGATGCACTTCCACCCAGATGTCGTCGCTCTTCAGCGTCCAGGGCGTACGCACCCCCACGTAATTGTTCGGCTTCAGGTCTCTCAGGTATACGCCCACCGCGGCGATCAGCATGCCGACGCCTATAAATACCCATTTTTCGACAAAGATGCCCCTGCTCACGCTTACGAGATAAATAACGATGGCTGTGAACACGGCCAGGTAAATATGTATCCAGAAGCGGATACGGTAATAATCACGGATGTGCTCCGCCACATTTTGCGGCGGCTCTTCCCCGTCGTCCACTTTGGGAATGTAGCGGAAAAGCGCGTAGAGCAGGCCGTTGGTGAAAAAAAGGAAGATCATGAGCAGGAGGAATTCCCGCTTTTGCACGACCCCGTCGGCCGTGCCGTTGAGATTAAAATTGGTGGGAATGGTAGCCGGCAATTGAGGCCAGATAATGCCCAGGTAGATCATCGGCCCGAACAGCAACGCCAGCAACAGCACCTCTTTGAAATAATCCGGATGTTTCATGGCAGTTTGGGTGATTGGTTCCATATATAACTACAGCCATCATGCCAAATAAGTTTAAAATCTTTTTGCTAACCGCGTTAGTTTTGCTAATTTTTTTAGTAAATTTGATAAAAAGACACGCACATGCTGCTCGACGGACAGCGCACGATAGCGCATTTCGACCTGGATTGTTTTTTTGTATCCGTGGAGTGCCTGAAGGACCGCAGCCTGAAAGGCAAGCCGCTGCTGGTGGGCGGGAAAAGCGACCGTGCCGTGGTGGCGGCCTGCAGCTATGAAGCGCGTACGTTCGGCATTCATTCCGCCATGCCGATGAAAATGGCGCTCCGTCTTTGTCCGCATGCCATCGTGCGGGGCGGTGATTTTGAGGAATACAGCCATTTTTCGCGGGAGGTGACGGACATTATCGCGGGTTCGGCGCCTTTGTACGAAAAATCGTCGATCGATGAATTTTACCTTGACCTGACAGGCATGGACAAATATTTCGGATCGCTGAAATGGACGAGCGAACTGCGGCAGCAGATCATGAAAAAAACGGAGCTGCCGATCTCGCTGGGGCTGGCGTCGAACAAAATGGTGTCCAAAGTGGCGACCAACGAAGCGAAGCCGAACGGGCAGCTGTCTATCCCGTTCGGGCAGGAAAAGGGTTTTCTGGCGCCGATGCCCGTTGAAAAGATCCCGATGGTGGGAAAAGAAACGGCGGCGCAGCTGCGGCGGCGGGGCGTGGAGACGGTACGCACGCTCAGCGAGATACCGGTGGGGCTGCTGGAGGCCTGGCTGGGGAAAAACGGCATCGCCTTATGGAACAAAGCCAACGGTATCGACGAATCGCCGGTGGTGCCGTATCACGAGCAAAAATCCATTTCCACGGAAAACACTTTCCCGGCGGACACCATCGACCTCGGTTTTATTCATAGCGAACTGGTGCGCATGACGGAAAAGATCGGTTTTGAGCTGCGTTCGCAAAACCGGCTGACGGGCTGCGTAACGGTGAAGATCCGGTATTCGGATTTTGAGACCGTCACCAAACAGCTCAGCATTCCTTATACGTCCAGCGATCATGTGCTGCTGGAAAAAGTAAAGGAGCTGTTTCACCGGCTGTACGACCGCCGTCTGCTGATACGCCTGATAGGCGTGCGTTTCAGCCATCTTGTATCCGGCAATTACCAGATCAGCCTGTTTGACGATACGGCGGACATGATATCGCTGTACCAGGCCATCGACAGCATCAAGAGCCAGTACGGCTGGCAGTACCTGATGCGCGGCAGCAGCAACGGCGGCAGGTTCGAAGCGCAGCTGCATCCTTATCCGAAAGAAACGATGATCATGAGAAAACGTTATCCAAAATATTGAGCCATGTACCTGAACTGCAAAACATGGTTCAGCCTGCGGTACGGCACCATCCGCACGGACGAGCTGGCGGAGCTGGCGAAGGATTTCGGCATCACTTCGCTGGCGCTCACCAATATCAACGCCACTACCGACGCATGGCTGTTCGTGCAGGAATGCATGCAGCGGGGCATCAAACCCATACTCGGGCTGGAATGCCGCAACGGGGCGGAGTTCCGGTACGTGCTGCTGGCAAAGGACATGGAAGGCTGGTTGTCCATCAACCGGTTCCTCTCACAACATTTACAGACAGAAACCCCCTTCCCGGACGTGGCGCCCCAACTTCCCCATACCTTCGTGATCTATGCCTGGGGCGCCCGTCCACTCGAAGCCCTTGCGCCGCATGAGCTGGCGGGCATCCGGCCGAAGGAAATGAACAAGCTGTTCAGGGTAGACACCAAAAAGTACGCGGACAAACTGGTGATACTGCAGCCGCTCAGCTTTCAGAACGAAGCGTCGCAACGGCTGCATCGCGTGCTGCGCGCGGTGGACAACAACCTGCTGATCAGCCAGCTGCCGCCGGAGCAGGTGGCCGGCACGGACGAATGTTTTATCGGTCCCTGCCAGCTGCTGGAAATGTTCAAAGAGCTGCCGCATATCGTGCGCAATACGCTGCAGGTCATGGAACAATGCGAGATCGTTTTTTCGCCGGGGCAGCAGCTGAACAAACGGCGTTTTACGCACAGCCGCGAGGGCGACAAGCAGTTGCTGCGCGACCTGGCGTTCGAAGGCATGGAGTACCGTTACGGCGCGAATAACGAAGAAGCGAAAGCCAGGATAGAAAAGGAGCTGGCGATCATCGACCTGCATGATTTCAACGCGTATTTCCTTATCACCTGGGATATCGTCCATTATGCGCGGCACCGCGGATTTTTTCATGTAGGCCGGGGAAGCGGCGCCAATTCCGTGATCGCTTATTGCCTGCAGATCACGAACGTAGATCCCATCGCGCTCGACCTGTATTTCGAACGTTTTCTCAACCCGCACCGCAAATCGCCGCCGGATTTCGACATCGATTTTTCGTGGAAGGACCGCGACGAAGTGACGAAATATATCTTTTCAAAATACACGCCGGAGCATGCGGCCCTGCTGGGCACCGTCGCCACTTTCCAGGCGAACGCCATCGTGCGCGAGCTGGGTAAGGTATATGGCCTGCCCAAACAGGAAATGGACAAAATACTCGAGAACCCGTACGAAGTGAAGCTCGGCGACGACGGCGTGCACCAGCGCATCATCCGCTACGGGCGCATGCTGGACCGTTTTCCCAACCACCTCAGCATTCATGCCGGCGGCATCCTTATCAGCGAAGCGCCCATCCACCAGTATTGCGCCACGCATCTGCCGCCCAAAGGTTTTCACACCGCGCAGCTGGACATGCACATCGCGGAGGCCATCGGCCTGCATAAGTTCGATATTCTCAGCCAGCGCGGGCTCGGGCATATCCGCGATTGCATCGACCTGATCAAAAGCAACCAGGGGATCGACGTAGATATACACCAGGCGACCGATTTCATGAAAGATGAAAATGTGCGCGAGGCGTTGCGTACCGTGAATACGATCGGCTGTTTTTATATAGAATCGCCCGCCATGCGGCAACTGCTCAAAAAGCTGCGCTGCGACGATTATATCACGCTGGTGGCGGCCAGTTCCATCATCAGGCCGGGTGTGGCGCAGGCGGGCATGATGCGGCAATACGTGCTCAATTTTCATGCGCCCGAAAAAGTGGAATACCTGCACCCCGTGATGAAAAAGCTGCTCGGCGAAACCTATGGGGTGATGGTGTACCAGGAAGACGTGATCAAGGTGGCGCATCATTACGCCGACCTCGACCTCGCGGATGCCGATACGCTGAGAAGGGCCATGGCGGGGAAATACCGCGGGCAGCAGGATTTCGAGAAGATACAGCGGCTGTTTTTTGAGAACAGCGAAAGGCTTGGGAGGCCGCGGGCGGTAAGTGAAGAAGTATGGCGGCAGATCGCGAGTTTTGCCAACTTCTCGTTTTCAAAAGCGCATTCGGCGAGCTTTGCCGTGGAGAGTTATCAAAGCCTTTATCTTAAAACGTATTTCCCGCGCGAGTTCATGGTGGCCGTGATCAATAACTTCGGCGGGTTTTATAACCGCGAGCTGTATTTCCGCGAGCTGGCGAAAACCGGCGCGAACATTCTTCCGCCCTGTATCAACAACAGCGAGTATTATACCTCCATCCGCGGGAACGATGTGTTCACGGGGTTTATTCATGTGGAAAAGCTGGAGCAGGGATGGATCAACAAAGTGATCTCCGAAAGATCGGTCCATGGCCGGTTTTCAAGCCTCGAGAATTTTACGGAACGTACGTTTCCAAAACCGGAACAGCTGGAAATACTGATCCGGATCGGCGCGTTCAATTTTACGGGTCATACAAAAAAAGAATTGCTCTGGAAGAGTTCTGCGCTGTTAAAAAAAGAACGGCCGGACGAATTGAGGCCGGGGCTTTTCCGCGAACCCTCGCAGAACTGGGAATTGCCCCGCCTCGCATATCACCATCACGAAAATGCGTTCGACGAGATCGAACTGCTAGGTTTCCCGTTATGCTCCCCGTTTGACGTGCTCCAGCACAACCAGCAGCACTATATCAAAGGCGATGAATTTCAAAAGCATCTCGGGCAAACGGTGACGGCGCTGGGATATCTTGTAACCCTCAAACATGTGTACACGTCCAAAAAAGAGCCGATGTGCTTCGGTACTTTCCTCGACAGGGAAGGGAACTGGATGGATACCGTTCATTTCCCTAACAGTCTCCGTAAATACCCGTTTATGAAAAGCGGTTTTTATATCCTGGAGGGCAGGGTGATCGAAGAATTCGGGGCATATTCCCTGGATGTTTTCCGGATGCGGAAGATCGGGTTCTTTGAGGACAAGGTGAAAGAAACCGGTACCACGAAGGGTTCGCTTAGCCTGGCGCCTGCGAGGTGAGGTTTGCATCAGGCTGGTGCGGGGTGCTCCAACCTGCGCCGGTCTGGTGCTTTTGTTTTAGTGAGTACCGCTCGTAGTGAGGGAGCGGGTGATACTTGTATGTCTATCCGGGCCATCGCTGGGGCGAAGTATTATTGTTTCAACCTGATCGATTAAAAAAGGCTGAAGCAAAATGCTTCAGCCTTACGTATGTTGGTGACTTGTTTGAAAGATATTCATGCACTGGTTAAAACCAGGTCAGCGGCGCACTCATACATATGTTGATGACTGACTTGTCCAGATATTGGCAAACTGGTTACAACGAGGTCAGCGGCGCACTCATACATATGTTGACGATTGGCTTGTCCAAATATTAGCAAACTGGTTAAACCATGTCATCGGCGCACTCATACATATGTTGACGATTGGCTTGTCCAGATATT
>CBINIO010000082.1:0-11489 GCA_966250725.1 uncultured Chitinophaga sp. | reverse complement strand
CGACCGTTTCGCCGTAACATACGCCGGTATACACCCGGATGTCGTGCCGCGCGGCCTCGATGGAACGTTTCAGCTCGGCCAGCTTTGATTCCGACGCATTCCTTCCCGCCTGCACGATCTTCCATGAATAACCGCGGAAGATCGTTTTCAGATGCAGGAACGCATTGTTATGCCCCGTTTGCTGCACATGCAGCAGGTGAAGCGTGCCGCCGCCGGAACAGAGACTGAGCGCTCTTGAAACGGCGATGTCCGTATTTTTTGAGAAATCGACCGGCACAAGGATGGATTTGAAATCTCTCGCCATATGCCAAATATCTTTCACCGGGCTTAGAAAGGGCGTAAATCGGTATTAGAATATGATTAGAATTGTAAATTGCACGGAGGTTATGGAGCATACAAATATCTTGTTGGTGGACGACGAGCCGCGTATCGCCGATACGCTGTCCTTCGGGCTGACCGAGAACGGTTACCGCGTAACGGTGGCGTATGACGGGGGCATCGGGTACCGCATGTTCCGCGAAGGCGGTTTTGACCTGCTGGTGCTGGACATCGGCCTCCCCGGCATGAACGGCTACGAATTATGCAAGCTTGTACGCGCGGAGAACACGAACATCCCCATCATCATGCTTACCGCGCTCAGCACGATCGACGACAAGATAGAAGGGTATGACGCGGGCGCGGACGACTACATCATCAAACCCTTTGAGTTCCGCGAGCTGCTGATGAAGATCAAAGTGCTGCTGCGGCGTAGCTCCGACCCCGCGCAGCCTGCCGGCAACCTGCTGAAGGCGGGCGACCTCGTGATGAACCTGGACACGCGCGAGGTAAAACGCGGCGAAACGCCCATCAACCTCACGATGAAGGAATCGCAGCTGCTGGAATACCTGCTCCGCAACAAAAACAGGGTAGTGTCCCGAGCCGACATCGCAGTGAACGTATGGAACATCGATTTCGACACCAACACCAATATCATCGACGTATATATCAACTACGTGCGGAACAAGGTGGACAAGCCGTTCCGCGACAAACTGATCCATACCCAGGTGGGGCTGGGTTATACGCTGAAAGAAAATTGAACCATATGCCCGTACGCTTACGTATCACCTGCCTGTTCACCCTGCTGGTATTCATCATACTCGGACTGGTATGCCTTTCCATTTATTATTTCACGGCGGCGTCGCGGCTGGATACGATCAAAACAAGGCTGACCAACAGGGCCATCACCACGTCAAGACTGCTCACGCACGGCGGCTCCATCGACCGCCCGCTGATGCGCCGGGTGGATTCGCTTACCACGCTGGCGCTGCAGGAAACGTCCGTGCAGGCGTACAATAACGATAACCGCCGCATTTATTATTACAGCGACATCGCGGGCGACAGCATCGGCATAGACGCTGAAATACTGCAGTCCGCAAGGGATAACGGCGATTATTATTTTGAACGGCATGGAAAAGAAGCGGTCGCCTATTACAGCAGGGAGAACCCGGAAGGCATGATCGTTATCTGCGCGGGAGAGGACGTGGACGGGCTTAAAAACCTCCGCCAGCTGAAGATCATCCTCATCTTCAGCTTTATTTGCGGGATACTGTTATCCTTTGCCGGCGGCCTGTTTTTTTCCCGAGGCCTCCTGAAACCGGTGAGCAAAATTACGGGGGAAGTAAAAGAAATTTCCGCCTATAATCTTGACAGGCGCATCCATACGGGCCGCAGCCAGGATGAATGGCAGGAGCTGGCGGTCACGCTCAACCAGCTGCTGGACAGGCTGAAGGAAAGTTTCGAATTGCAGCGGCGGTTTATTTCAAACGCGTCGCATGAATTGTCCACACCGCTCACGCTGATCTCAAGCCAGCTGGAAATATCGCTGCAGCGGAACCGCAGGGAGGAGGAATACCGCGCCACCATGGGCATGGTGCTGAAGGACGTGCAATATATGAACCACCTTGTGCAAACGCTGCTTAAATTCGCCACGGCCTCCGGCAATCCCGGCGGTCTTCACCTCGATAAAGTAAGGATAGACGAAGTGCTCATGCGATTGCCCGGCGAAATGCCCGCAAGGGATAATGAGAACAGCGTGTTCCTTCATTTCCCCGCGCTGCCGGAGCATGAAGACAGGCTGCTGGTGTACGGCAGCGAGGAACTGCTGTTTACGGCCATCCGGAACATCGTGTCCAACGCCTGCAAATATTCGCCGGACCATCGCGCGGACGTATACCTCGAGCTGGACAGCGGCGGCTTCGTGATCTCCGTAACGGACAAAGGGAGCGGCATCGACGAAAAGGAGCTGGAGAACATCTTTCAGCCGTTCTACAGGATACAGCAGCCCGGCAACGCCAAAGGTTTCGGGCTGGGGCTCCCGCTCGCGTCGCGGATCATCAAGCTGCATAAAGGGGACGTGAAAGTGTCCTCCGTAAAGGGTTCCGGCACGACCTTCACCATTCGCCTGCCCGCCGTGCCCATTCTCTAATGTAATTCTAATCTGCTTCCGCCCGCCTTTTCTGTTCGCCTTGTTACTTTTGCCGGATAGCAAATTGTAAAGGAAACTATGGAATCGATTTGGCAAACCGTATTCTTCGGAAACCCGGTAAAGGATTGGGCTATCGCTTTGGGAAGCATGATATTGTTCTCGCTGTTAGCGAGAGGGCTGCAAAAAATTATCCTTACGCGCATACAGCGGCTGGCTTCTAAAACGGATT
Organism: uncultured Chitinophaga sp.; assembly: GCA_966250725.1. Lineage (GTDB taxonomy): Bacteria > Bacteroidota > Bacteroidia > Chitinophagales > Chitinophagaceae > Chitinophaga. The sequence goes on along the minus strand of CBINIO010000082.1, from coordinate 8,796 downwards.
CGAGCGTTGACGATTTTGTGATCAGGCTGCTGCAGAAGTCGGTGATGCCGATACTGTACGCCCTGGCGGTGTACACGGGTTTTCAATACCTCGAGCTGCCGGCGCGTTTCAGCCGCGTGCTGCAGATAGCCATGCTGGCCGTGGCGGTATTTTTTACCGTCAATATCATTACGAATATCTTCAGCTACCTGTTCATGCGCTTCGCCTCCCGCGGGGACGCCGCAAACCCGCAGGTAAAACAGGCGAAAGGCATTCTGCTCATCCTTAAAGTCGTGCTGTGGATCGCGGGCGTCATTTTCCTGGTGGACAATCTCGGCTACGACATCACCACGATCGTTACCGGTCTCGGTATCGGCGGCATCGCCATCGCGCTGGCGGCGCAAACCATCCTGGGCGACCTTTTCAGCTATCTCGTCATATTTTTTGACAAACCTTTCGAAACCGGCGACTTTATCGTGATCGGCGATAAATCCGGCATCGTGGAATATATCGGCGTAAAAACCACGAGGCTGCGCACTTTGAGCGGAGAGCAGCTCGTAATGTCGAACACCGACCTCACCAACTCCAGGGTGCAGAACTTCAAACGCATGGAAAAGAGGCGCGTGGTGATCAGTCTCAGCGTAAACTATGAGACCGGCGTGGACAAAATCAAAGCGATACCCGGCATGGTCAGGGAGATCGTGGAAGCGCACGAGGACGTCACATTCGACAGGGCGCACTTCTCCGGCTTCGGCGATTTCAGCCTGAACTTCGAGATCGTTTATTACGTGCTGTCCGGCGACTACCTCCTGTACATGGACCGCCAGCAGGATATCTATCTCCGGATCATGGAACGTTTCGAAAAAGAAAAGATCGGCTTTGCCTACCGCATGCAGAAGCTTTTCCTCGCCGGTTCGTCCGAGCCCGTTTTGTACGACATGCCCGCCAAACAATAGCATATGCGCGACGAACATCAAGGCCGGCCGTTTGTTATACAAATTATAGCTGATTTTAACGGCTGCGCATTACATTTGCAGGATGGGCAATTTTAAATTTATCCGGAAGCACCAGGGTTTCTTACGATTCAAAAGGGACTTTGAACGCTACAGTTTAAAAAAGGCCAGGAGCTACGAAATCATTCTTCACTGGCTGCGCAGCAAAATGAACCGCCGGCAGTTCCTCATCTTCTCCGGCATACTGGTGGGCACCGCCGCGGGCCTGGCCGGCGTTGCGCTGAAAATGCTCGTCCATTACATCCATTATGTCATTACCTATAAAGTACACTTCAGCGCCCAGGTGTTCTTTTATGCTATATTCCCATTTCTCGGCATCGTGCTCACCACGCTGGTCGTGATCTGGTTCTTCAAAGGGCAGTCGCGCAAAGGCATCCCCGCCATCCTGTTCGAAATAGCGCAGAACAACAGCATTGTGCCCGCCGTAAAAATGTATTCCCAGATCCTGCAAAGCGCCATCACGGTGGGGCTGGGCGGTTCCGCCGGGCTGGAAAGCCCCATTGCGGTCACCGGCGGGGCCATCGGCTCCAACTATGCACGCACGTACCGCCTGCCTTACCAGGAAAGGACGCTGCTGCTGGCCGCGGGCGCCACGGCGGGTATTGCCGCGGCTTTTAACGCGCCGGTGGCGGGCGTGATGTTCGCGTTTGAAATATTGCTTACCGGCGTGGTGTTTTCCGATTTCATCCCGCTGATACTGGCCGCGGTTTGCGGCAGCCTGCTCTCCAAGATCATTTTGCAGGAAGAAGTGCTTTTTCATTTTGAATCCAGGGAACCTTTCAACTATCACAATATCCCGTATTACGTGGTATTGGGCCTGCTCTGCGGCTTTTACGCGCGGTATTTCGTGGTGGTGTCCCGCAAGGTGGAGCATTTTTTTCAAAAGCTTGCCTGGACAAAACTGCAAAAGGCCATGCTTGGAGGGCTGATCGTTTCCGGGCTTTGCGTGATGCTGCCGCCTTTGTTCGGCGAAGGGTATTTGTCCGTGAAGTCGCTGGTGGACGGGAGTTCCGGCGAGCTTATCCGCAACAGCTTCTTCAGGTACCTGCCGGCCGGCAGCTGGATCCTCATACTGTTCACCGGCTGCATCTGCCTGCTGAAAGTATTCGCCACCGCCTTCACGATCCACGCCGGCGGCAATGGCGGAAACTTCGCGCCTTCCCTGTTTGCCGGCGGGTTCCTGGGTTATTTTTTCGCGATGCTTTGCATGCAGCTCGGCATGGACGATGTGCCGGTGGCGAACCTGGCCATCGTGGGAATGGCGGGCGTGATGAGCGGCGCCCTGTATGCCCCGCTCACGGCCATTTTTCTCATCGCGGAATCCAGCTCGGGCTTTGACCTGTTTATCCCGCTGATGGTGGTGTCCACGTCTTCGTTCCTGCTGGGGAAATGGTTTTCCTCGATATCGCCCGACCTGAAAGAGCTGGCCGATGCCGGTAAAATATTCACGCATGAGCACGACCGGAATTTTTTATCGCTGCTGAAGCTGGAAGACCTGGTGGAAACCGATGTGAAGAGAATAGACAGCAACGCCACGCTGCGCGAGCTGGTGGACCTTGTAAAACAAAGCAAACGCAACATCGTGGCGGTGGTGGACCGCGACCAGCTGTTCAAAGGCATCATTACGCTGGAAGATATACGTCCCATTATCCTGAACCCCGAACTATACGACAAGCTGATCGTAAAAGAGCTGATGACCACACCGCCCGCCGTGATCGGCCCCGGCGACAGCGTGACGCTGGCGATGCAAAAGCTGGACGAAACCCAAACCTGGAACCTGCCGGTGGTAAAACAGAACCGCCTGTTAGGTTTTGTATCCAAATCGGGCATCCTCAACCGGTACCGCCAATTGCTGCAGCAGTATTCGGATGTCGGGGAATAGCGCCGTTCCCGGCAGTGAACCAAACCGTGCGCGGTTTGTTAAATTCTGTAAGCAACCTCACATAGTGGGCTGAAGCCGCTCCTGCGAATACAAATAAACCCTCATCAACGCTGTCTTTTGCACCTGGTATTTTCCGCCCGGAAAATATTGGGGAGCAGTTTGCGCTGATGATACTTAAACAGGGAATATATGTATATCAATCAGGAAAATCCATGCTTGCCGCCTGCGGGCTTATCGTGGGGCCCGCGTTTTCAGAAAACTTTGCGCACCGCCGGCTTTACCGCAGTGATCTTGATGTTGTTTTCCGGCAGTGTCACCGCGCAGGAAAAAGAAAAATTCCGCCCCGGACACAGTGTTGGCATCAACATCGGTCATGAGCATGTTTTCCACGGCATCGACAAGGACGGCGACACCAAAACAGCGGTGCTTCCTTACTGGGGCATCGATTACAATTTTCAGTTCGCGCGGAAATTCGCGCTTGGCCTGCACGTCGATATCATCACGGAATCGTTTGAGGTGGAAAAGAACCTGGAAGGGGACGGGGAAACCGTGGTGGAACGGAAGATGCCCGTAGCCCCGGCGCTGATGGGCTTTTACAAGCCGGGAAGGCATTGGGGCTTTGGTCTGGGTATGGGCGTGGAGCTGGAGCGGGAAGAGAATTACGTGCTGAACCGCGCCGCGGTGGAATATTCCGCGGAAATATCCAAAGGCTGGGAAGTGTTCGGCGTGTTCCAGTACGATATCCGCTGGAAAGCGTACGACACCTGGACGATCGGCCTCGGCGTCGGTAAAACGTTCGGGGAAAAAAACAGGAACGATGAATAGGCTGCTGGCAACGGGTTTGCTGCTGCTGGCCGTATCGCGCGTGCATCCGCAAAGCCCTGAAAACGATACCATGCAAAAACCGCTGATCTCCCACGGCGAAAAAGGGTTCGAGCTCGCGCCCCGCGACAACCGGTTCCTTTTGCAGATACAGGGCAGGCTGCAGTTCCGTTTTGCCACGCCCGAAGACCAGGACCCGGTGACCTTTGACGATTTCAGCGGCGAAAAAAAAGCGGTGTTCAAAGTAAACAGGGCGCGCCTGAAAGTGGGCGGCCACGCCTTTCATCCCTGGATAAAGTATTACTGGGAATACGAGCTCGGTCAATCCAACCTGCTGAACTATACCATCTCGGTCGAAAAATGGGAATGGCTGAAATTCCAGCTGGGCCAATGGAAAGTGGAATATACGCGCGAACGCCGGATCAGCAGCGGCGAGCAGCAGATGGTGGACAGGTCGGTGATCAACCGGCCGTTTACGGTGGACAGGCAGCAGGGCGTGGAGATATACGGCAGGCTGAAAGGGAAGGGCATCGCCGATTTTAATTACTGGGTGGCGGTGCTGACCGGCACCGGCCGGGGAAGCACGGAGAACGACGATAACAGGCTGATGTATTTCGGCAGGCTGCAGTGGAATTTTTTGGGGGAGTACCTGGATTTCGAAGGAAGCGACCTGGAAATTCACGAGAGGCCCGCGGGCGTGCTGGCGGTTTCCGCCGTAACGAACAGGAGCCCTTACACCCGCTTTTCCCAGGCGGGAGGCGGCTCGCTGGAAGGATATGAGAACGGCCTGCCCGGCCAGTACCGCGTGAAACAGGCGAATCTTGAAACCGCTTTTAAATACAAGGGTTTAAGCTGGCAATCGGAACTTCACTGGAAAGAGATCATCGACAAGCTCGAAAACGACGAAACGGATGTGCTGTACGGGTACTACGTGCAGCTGGGATATTTTTTCCACCAGTCGTTCGACTGGTGGCCCGCGCCGCTGGAGCTGGCCGTCCGGAACGCGGGCTACAGGCCAAACCGCGAGGCGGACGAAACAAAAAAACGGGAATTGTCCGGCGCGGCAAACTGGTTCTTTAAAGGCCACAAAAACAAGCTGACCTTTGAATGCAGTCATTTCAACTACGACAAAACCGGCGGCATACCCGCCGGCCAGTGGCGTTTCAGGCTGCAATGGGACATTTCCATGTAGCGCCTCAGCTGTACGTTTCGATCAGCTGCGTGAGCGAATAGGAGTTCTGCACGTTCAGCTTCTCGAAGATCCTCCGTTTGTATGTATTGCAGGTAGAATAACCGAGGCAGAGCCGCCGGGCTATTTCAGGAAGACTAAACCCTTTGTTCATCAGCGAGGCGATCTCGATCTCCCGGTCGGACAGGGCGTCGAAGGGATTAGGCGGCAGATCGTTCACGGCCAGGCCGGCTACCTGCTCGGCCAGAAAGGGCGAAAAATATTTCCGGCCGGACAAAACCTTCAAAAGCGCCTGTTTTATTTCATTTTCGGGCGCGGTCTTGTGAATAAAACCCGAAGCGCCGATTTTGAGGCAGCGCAGCCCGAAAACCTCTTCGCTCACCCCGCTGAAAACGAGCACGCGACAACTGCTTTGCTTCGCTGCTATCGCGGTAAGATCGCCGGGAAAGCTGAACTCCGGGAGCATGATGTCAAGGATGACCAGGTCGTACGCCTTTTGGGAAAGAGCGGTAAAAATTTCTTCCTGGTTATTGGCCTCATCGATCGTACAGGAAGGAAGGGTAGAAGCGATCACCGTTTTTATTCCCGAACGGATGATGGGATGATTGTCTGCAAGTAAAACACATTGCATAAGCTAAATATAACGGGTTTGAACAAATAATGCGTAATCTCGTGTCTCTTGATTTTATAAACATCCGCAGCAAAGCTATTGTTCAAATAAATAAAAAATGTAGCAGAAATTTTGACAGCGATTTGTCCATGTTGGGTACATTTCAGGCCTTTTTTACAAGTAATTTTACATCACTGACCCCAACGGAAGAAACTGAATACTATCCTTGGAAACGCTTAAGACAAATATCCGCTGATTCAGTTGGCCCCGGCCCCGCCGGGGCCTTCCCGTTTACGTAGATGAATTGTTTTAATTTGTTTTGAAATTTATATGTCCGGAAAGGCAACCTTTCAGTTGCCGCCAATGTTAAGTAAGCAGATAGTGATTTTCAGTTCTTGAGTGCAAAAAATCCCATAATTGGCGTAGAGACCCTATTTTTTCCCGTACGGATACTCCTCTTATTTGTGGTGGTCTCGGTGTGCATGCCCGCAGTCGGCAGCGGGCAGGGGAAATCCTATGTCAGCCGGCATTACACCAATGAGAACGGCCTTCCTCAAAACAGCGTCAAAGGAATAAAGATCGATTCTTCCGGCTATGCCTGGTTATGGACGGAAGCGGGCATCGTGCGGTTTGACGGGCAGCGGTTCCTGACGGTCAACACTTTTTCGGACGGCGCCCCTTTGGGTGAAAGGATTGGAAATTTGTATACCGGCGGGAAGGGACAAATAATAGTGCAGCGCAATGGGAAACTTTACAGCGTTTCCCAACGGCTGGCGTTCGAGCCTTACTCCCCGTCGCCGGCGGATAGGGCGGCATGGGCCATGGATGCGATCGAGCTGCAGTTCGACAATTTCAAGCTTTGCCTGAAAAAATACGAGGCGGGAGAGATACCCCTCTGGGCAGTACCCGACCCCGGCACGTCGGATATATATGGCTCGCATAATTTTATTGCGACGGACAAGGGTTATTATTTTTTTAACCGGCGTTTGCAATTGGTACAGGCAAACGTTTCCCGCAGCCGGTTCCGCCGGGTGGTGACAAGCGGCCTGCCCCCGCCGGCCGGGAAAAACTGGGAGCTTTCCTTGCTGAAGTCCCAGTACGGGATATACCTGCGTTGGGGAGAAACGCTTTATAAATGCAACTTTAATTCCGAAGGCGATTCGCTGCATCTTGTTCCCCAGCTGAAGGTCGGCGATATCCCCCGTATCCGCGCGATCGGCGAGGTGCCGGCAAAGAATGTATTTTTTATCGGCACCGTTACCGACGGGTTCCATCTTTTCCTGCCAACGCCTTTTACGGTGCTCACCTTCCGCGATAAAACGGCGAACAATATCTATGCGCATCTTCCATTCGGCGATTCGTCCGTGCTTACTCCAAAGGGCATTTTGCCGGAAGGCCGCTGGCCCCGCCTGAAAGGGTATCTTATTTTCATAGCGTTAAAAACCCGTGACGGCAGGTATATGCTCAACCGCTGGATTTCCCCGTGGGAGTCAGGTCTTGCCGTTTTTGACAGCACGATGCGCCAGGTAGGGTACGTACCGGTCAACAACGCTCCCGTGACCGTATTTCACCAGCAGGCCAATGGGGATATATGGCTGGCGACAAAGGCAAGGTTCCTCGGAAAGCTGAAAGACACCGCGATCGAGTGGATGCCGTACCCGCCGGGCCTTGAGGGGTTCCGGACCCTTACCGTCATGGAAGAAGCGAATGACGAATTCTGGCTGGGCGGGCTGCATGGCCTGGTGAGGATGAACATACGGACCGGCGAATATACGCGGGTGAAGGGATTGGACAGCATGACGGTGCGCTCCGTGTACAGGGATGACAGTGGCATTATATGGGTCAGTACGAACGGGCACGGCTTTTTTGCGCTCATGAACGGGCGGCTGGTGCGGATGCCGCTTGACAGGAACAAATTCCTCGCGAATACGCATACTATCGTTGAAGACAAGCGCGGCTTCGGATGGATACCTACCAACCAGGGGCTTTTCCAGGTAAAAATGGAGGACCTGCGGCGGTATGCGCGCAACCCGGACGGGGATGTTTATTATCATCTTTACACACAGGCTTCCGGTTTTCTGACCAATGAGTTTAACGGCGGATGTTCTCCGCCGGCCATCGTGCTAAGGAACGGGAAGATCTCGCTGCCGTCCCTGAACGGCGTGGTGCAATTCGATCCGCAGGCCGTAACGCCCGCCGAGCCGGACGCGCCCATACGGATAGACGTCGCCGGCTTCAATAACCAGCTCGTCGCCCCGGCCAACGATTCGCTGGTTATACCCGGCAATACCACGCGGCTCACCATCAGCGTTTCCAGCCCGTACTATGGCATCAACGAGAACCAGGTGATCCGCTACCAGCTCAAAGGGCTCGACGCCTCGTTCTACGACCTTCCCGCGGACGGCACTATCACCTTTAACAAGCTGCCCCGCGGATGGTACGAGCTGGTGCTGCAAAAAGCGGGAGGGTTCGGCGGAAAAACGGTGAGAAAAAGTCTTTATTTATTTGTCGAGCCCTTGTTCTATGAAACCATTCTTTTCAAATTGCTGCTCGGGCTTGCAGGGCTTGTCATCGTGCTGGCGGCCATTCGGCTGCGTACAAGGGCGCTTCAGCGGCAGCGGAAACGCCTGGAGAACGAGGTGCGCGAAAGAACGCTCGAACAGCACCGGCTGATCGGGGAGCTGGAAGTGGCCGTGTCCGGTCTGAAAGCCTCCAAAGAAAGCCTGCAGCAGAAAAATAACCTGCAGGAGCAGCTGGCGCTGATGATCACGCACGACCTGCAATCGCCGCTGCGTTTTCTGGAGGACGTGTCGTTAACCCTGAAAAAAGCGGTGAACAAAGGCCAGCAGACCTTTCAGCTGGAGCTGAGCAACGATCTTCAGCAGGCGGTGAAAAAAATGCACCGTTTCGTCCGCGAGTTCGGGTTGTGGCTGAAAACAAAGGGAGAAGACTTTCATTTGAAAAGCGAGCCCGTCAACCTGCTGGCGCTGCTGGAAGAAAGCACTTTGTTTTTTATGGACATCGCCGGGCGGCGCAACATCCGCCTGCAGATCGAATGCCCGCCCGCGCTGACGGTGTGGGCGCACCGGCAAATGCTGACCATCGTTATCCGCAACCTGGTGGACAACGCGATAAAATATACGGACGACGGGGAAGTGGCGGTCAGGGTGCGTGTAATCGGCGGGGAGGCGTTTGTTTCGGTGGAAGACACGGGCGGGGGATTTTCCCCCGAAACGCTGCAACGCGTGCGCGGCTTTCTGCGGCGCCCGGGAGAGATCCCGTACGGAACGTCCGAATCCGG
>CBINIO010000081.1:0-11537 GCA_966250725.1 uncultured Chitinophaga sp. | reverse complement strand
GCCGCCAACGGTGACGCGATTGGCGCCCTCGCGGAAATATTCTTTGAGCAGGAAGCCTGGGAAGACGCGCTTGCCTACGCCTACAAGGCAAGGGAACAGGGCACGCCGCATATGAACAGCATCATCGGGCTGAGCTATTCCCGCCTCGATCACCCGGCGGAAGCCATCCGCGCGCTGGAGCTCGCGCTGCTGGAGGAACCGGAGCAACCGGTGCTACTGTGCCGCATCGCAAGACTGCACGCGCAGAACGAGGAGTATCAACAAGCGCTTACATACTACGAAAAAGCACTGCAAGCAGACAGTACCGCTGCCGGTGTATATTACGAATCAGGAATGATGCATTTTAACATGAAAAACTACAAGAACGCCACGCTGGCCTTCGAACAGGCGGCCAGGCTGGGCCACCCCGGAAATGCCGATCTTTATGTAAACCTGGGGCTGGCGCACCTTAAACAGGCCGCATTCGATGACGCGATCCGCAACCTGCAGTCCGCGCTCAGCTTAAGACCAAAAGACATCCAGATCATGCAAAGCCTCGCCAACGCTTATTTCAAAAAGCAGGACTATACGCAGGCCGCCGTGCAATGGAACAACATTCTCATGCAGCAGCCCATGAACGCTTTCGCGATGTTCATGCTCGGCAAATCGTATATCTGTTCCGGTGAGGTGGCCAAAGGCCAGCGCATCTGCGACCAGGCGATGCAGCTGCAGTAAAACGAATTCTCAAAACAGTCAGGGCCGACCATTACTTTGGTCGGCCCTGACTTATTATACGCGTGGGGAGCGATGTTCGAAGCCGCATCCTGACTATATCTAGTGGCGGAGAGCGATGCTCATCCCTCCGCTTACATTCTCTCCGGCACCTGTATGCCCAGCAGCTTCATGGCTTCCTTGATCGTGTTGGCCGTGAGTATGGCGATCTGCAGGCGCAGCTTGCGTTTGTCTTCCGATTCCGCGTCGCGCACGGAATAAATGTATTTGCCGTTCTCTTTTTTTGCGTAGAAGGAATTGAATGTTTGCGCCAGCAGGAACGCGTAGTTCGCGATCACCGAAGGGCTCCATTCTTTTTGCGCGTCTTCCAGCACGCTGCCGAACTGTTCGTTGATCATGACCAGCTCTTTTTCCATCGGCAGCAGTCCGTCTTTGTGCGTATAGTTGGCGAGCGCGGCGAGGTCTTCGCTTGAAAATTCGCGGAGGATGGATTTGATGCGCGCATGGCTGTACTGGATGAAGGGGCCAGTAAAGCCGTGCAGGTCGATGGATTCTTCGGGGTTAAAGATCATCCGTTTTTTCGGGTCTACTTTTAGCAGGAAGAATTTCATCGCGCCAAGACCGATGGTTTCATGCAGTTCGCGCAGCTCTTCTTCTGAAAAACCTTTCACCTTGCCCAGCTCTTCGGTGTGCGAAGCGGCGGTAGCCACCATTTCGGCGATCATATCGTCCGCGTCCACCACGGTGCCTTCGCGGCTTTTCATGCGGCCGTGGGGCAGCTCCACCATGCCGTAGGAAAGATGTTCGATGCCGTTTGCCGACGGATCGCCGAGCTTTTGCAGGATGAGCCGGAGCACCTTGAAATGATAGTTCTGCTCGTCGGCCACCACGTAAAGGCTCTGGTCCATGTGGAAGTCCGCGTACTTGAGGCGCGCAGTGCCGAGGTCCTGCGTGATGTATACCGACGTGCCGTCGCCGCGGAGCACGAGCTTTTCGTCGAGTCCGTCCGCCGTGAGATCGATCCACACGGAGTTGTCCGCCTTGCGGAAAAACACGCCTTTTTGCAAACCTTCTTCCACCACGTCTTTCCCCAGCAAATAAGTATTGCTTTCGAAATACATCTTGTCGAAGTCGATGCCCAGGCGTTTGTATGTTTCTTCAAAACCTTCATACACCCAGCTGTTCATGGTCTGCCACAGCGCCCGCACTTCCGGGTTGCCCGCTTCCCATTGCTGCAGCATGATCTTCGCCTGCTGCATGATCTCCGTTTTATTGCGGCTCAGCTCTTTTATCTCGTCTTTTATCTTGCCCGCTTTCTCCGCATCGGCCTGTATGTCGGGTTTGTGAAGAAGACCGTGCAGCCTGGCGACCCTTTCTTTTTCTTCCCCTTCGAAATCCTTGAAATTCCCTTCCAGCACGTCGGAGATGATGGTCTCGGCCTGCTCGCGGAGGATGGTCTCGAACTTCACGTAATAATCGCCCACGAGATGGTCGCCTTTGATGCCGGTGCTTTGCGGCGTGTCCCCATGCGCGAACAGCTGCCAGGCGAGCATCGATTTGCAGATATGGATGCCGCGGTCGTTCACCAGGTTCGCCTTGATCACTTCGTAGCCGTTGGCTTTGAGGATCTCCGACACCGAAAACCCGAGGAAATTGTTGCGCAGATGCCCGAGGTGAAGGGGTTTGTTGGTATTGGGAGAGGAGTATTCCACCATCACTTTTTTGCCGTTGGCGGGCTTTCTGCCCGGTGTTGCCAGCTGGTGCGCCTGCTGCAGGTATTGTTGCCAGTAGTCGTGATGAATGCTGAGGTTGAGAAAACCTTTCACTACGTTAAAACCCGCCACCAGCCCGGGATAATTCGCCTGGAGGTGATGGCCCAGCGCCTGGCCCGTTTCTTCGGGCTTCTGCCGGCTGAATTTGGTGAACGGGAATACCACGATGGTGTATTCGCCTTCAAATTCCGGTTTGGTAACGTTCACCGACACGTCAGCCGCGGTGAAGGGCTGTTGGTACAATGCCTGTACGGCCTCGGCCGCTGCCTGCTTGATGGAGGAAACTACGCTCATTCAGTTGAAACTTATTGACGGCAAAGGTAACAGATCGTGCACGAAATATCAATTGTAAGCGGGGAAGCGCCGTTTTAACACAACCTTCATATCCTCCCCGGCCGGATTTTCGTAACTTTACGGCGTTTCCATCCATCTGCCCCGCCGATTGTTTCACCGAATAAACCGTTATGCATACCGCACCCAACCCGTCTTCTTTTGTAAAAATGGCCATTTTCGACATGGACAACACCCTGCTCCACCGCAGCTTTATTCATACCGCCGCCGCAAAGCTCGGCTTTACCGTCACGCTGGAAAAGATCATCGCCGAGAAACATCCCGCGGTAGTGCGTACGCAGCTGATCGCGCAATTGCTGAAAGGCAGAACGCAGGAGGAGCTGGTGGAAGTGGTACGCTCCATCCCCATCGTGGAAGACGCGGCCGCGGTGATCGGTTCGCTGATGGAAAAAGGATATGTATGCGGCATTATCAGCGACAGCTATACCTGCATTACGGGTTATGTGAAAGAAAAGCTGGGCATGCATTTTTCCTGCGCCAACGTGCTGGAGTTCGCCGAAGGCAAAGCCACGGGCGTAGTAAGCATTCCCGCGAACTTCCTGCGGGCGGAGGACAGCGGCTGCGCCCACGATTACTGCAAATGCAACATGATGCACCATATGCGCTCGCATTACGCCATCAGCCTCGAAAACACGCTCGCGATCGGCGACGGCGTGAACGACATCTGCATGATCCGGCAGGCGGGCACCGGCATCGCTTTTAACGCAACGCATCACAAGGTGAACGAAGCGGCGGACCATATCGTGGACGAACGCAGCTTCCTGCCCGTGCTGGGCCTGGCGTAAAAAAGTCGGCTAGGCCCCGCCTGAAAAGTTTCCCCTTTTTACAAATTACATGCCGGGAAAAAAGCCCCCGTTTTGCGGGGGCTTTGTCATGTTGTCATATGATTGTCAGTGTACTAGAAGATCGTAAATTCCACACGGCGGTTCTTCTGCCTGCCTGCGGCCGTTTTGTTGGACGCGATCGGCTGCAGCTCGCCGTAACCGGTGGCTTCGATGCGGCTCGGGTTCACGCCTTTGCCCACGAGGTAAGCTTTCACGGATTCCGCCCTGTCTTTGGACAGGCGCATGTTGTTGGCTTCTGTGCCCACATTGTCCGTATGACCGGCCAGTTTCAGGCTCAGGTTCTTGCGCACCATCAGCTCGGCCACCCTGTCAAGCGATGCGTAGGATTTCGGCAATATGCTGGATTTGCCGGTGGCGAATTCGAGGTTGGAAATGGCCTCGCGCACCAGGCGGCGGTCGTCGTCGGTGATGATCACTTTTACCGGTTTCACGGTGTCAGGCTTCGGCAGCGGGCATCCCGCGCCGTCCACCTTGTCGCTGGCGGGCGTGTTCGGGCATTTGTCGAACAGGTCGGACACGCCGTCGCCGTCGCTGTCAGCCTGCAGCTTGGCCACGCTGGCGGCCAGTTTGGCGTTGTTTTCCTTTTCCGCGTCCAGCTCCATTTTGAGCTGTTCCTTTTGCGCCACGAGGTCGTCGTACATCACTGCCGGGGCGTTATGCCAGGCCAGCTGCGGCTTTGTGCGGTCGCCAAGGGCGAACTCGAGGCCGGCGTAAGCATACGCGTATTTGTCTTTGGACACGCCGTAGTTAAACCCGTCCAGGTTGTCGCCGTCCAGGTAATGCATCGTATAGCCGAGGTCGAGGTTGATGATATCCGATAGCTTGAATTTCACGCCGGCGCCGACCGGTACATAAAATTCGGTGATGCCGCCGGAGGTTTTGTAGTCGCGGGTAACGCCGCCCGGGGTAGTGATGGCCGGTTTGTACCCGGCGAGGCCGCCGCCCACGGAAACGTAGAGCTGTGCGGCGTTTTGCCGGTGCAGCCAGTTGATGGTGGCGAGGTTGAACACGGCGTTCAGGCTGCCGGACCAGTTGAGGGAGGTCTCGAAGCTTTGCACGGCGCGGTCGGGATCTTCGCCGTTACCCAGCTCCTTGCTGTTGTCCCCTTTTATTTTACCGCCCACAAAGTCGCCGCGGAGGGCCAGGAAGTGGAGCAGCTGCCATTTTACATAGGCGCCGTACCCGTAGTTCAGCTGCCATTTGGTGAAATCGTTGCTGCCGCCGGTAGCTACGGCAGGTATCAGCACCCCGCCGTTCACACCGAGGGAAAAGGTCCTGAATTGCTGGCTGCCTCCAAAAAGGCCGCCTTTGGGCGATGACGTGGTGGTTGCTGGTTCCGGTTCCGGGGTTTGGGCAACAAGCGTGAGGGGAGATGCGGCCAGGAGGAGAATGGCCCATCTTAGCGTGGTATTTTTCATATGATTACGGTTAGTTACTATACAGTGAAACAAATTTTGCGCCACTGTGTTGTATAGTTCCGGGCCTTCTTTTAAAATACATACATGCTTGCGGGGCGTCGGGACTGACATATTTTCATATAAGCCTGCCTTGGCATAATCATTGACAAACGATCAATAAGTCCGGGAGCCCTCCCGGGCCACACTGTTTCACAAAGGAGAACATTAATTATTATGGGAAAAATCATAGGTATTGACTTAGGAACTACCAACTCTTGCGTTGCCGTAATGGAAGGTAACGAACCGGTAGTGATCGCAAACGATGAAGGCCGTCGCACGACGCCTTCCGTGGTTGCGTTTTTAAAGAATGGTGAAAGGAAAGTGGGTGACCCGGCCAAACGCCAGGCCATCACCAACCCCGTTAACACCATCATGTCTGTGAAGCGTTTCATGGGTCGCCATTTCGACGAGGTATCCAATGAACTGAGCCACGTGAGCTATAAAGTGACAAAAGGCGACAATAATACGACGCGTATCGATATAGACGGCAGGTTGTACACTCCGCAGGAAATTTCCGCGATGATCCTGCAGAAAATGAAAAAAACGGCGGAAGACTACCTGGGCCAGGAAGTGTCCGAAGCGGTGATCACCGTTCCGGCTTACTTTAACGACGCCCAGCGCCAGGCTACCAAAGAAGCCGGTGAGATCGCCGGTCTTACCGTTCGCCGTATCATCAACGAGCCTACCGCCGCGGCGCTGGCTTATGGTATGGACAAAAAACATGCGGACAGCATGATCGCCGTGTTCGACCTCGGCGGCGGTACGTTCGACGTATCCATCCTCGAGCTGGGCGACGGCGTGTTCGAAGTAAAATCCACCAACGGCGATACCCACCTCGGCGGCGACGACTTCGACAAAGTGATCATGGACTGGCTGGCAGACGAATTCAAAAAAGACGAAGCGGTAGACCTGCATAAGGACCCGATGGCATGGCAGCGCCTGAAAGAAGCCGCCGAAAAGGCCAAGATCGAGCTGTCTTCCTCACAGGAGACCGAGATCAACCTGCCTTACATCACCGCGGTGGACGGCGTTCCCAAGCACCTCGTGAAAAAGCTCACCCGCGCGAAATTCGAGCAGCTGAGCGACAGCCTCGTGGAAAGAACGCTGGAACCCTGCCGCAGGGCCATCGCCGATGCCGGTATCGACATCAGCAAGATCGACGAAGTGATCCTCGTGGGCGGTTCTACCCGCATCCCCCGCATACAGGAAGTGGTGGAAAAATTCTTTGGCAAAAAGCCCAATAAAGGCGTGAACCCCGACGAAGTAGTGGCCGTAGGCGCCGCTATCCAGGGCGGCGTGCTCACCGGCGAGGTGAAGGACGTGCTGCTGCTGGATGTTACCCCGCTTTCCCTCGGCATCGAAACCATGGGCGGCGTGTTCACCAAGCTGATCGAATCCAACACCACCATCCCCACCAAAAAGAGCGAAGTATTCTCTACCGCCGCGGACAACCAGCCGAGCGTGGAAATACACGTGCTGCAAGGGGAAAGGCCGATGGCCGCGCAGAACAGGACGCTGGGCCGCTTCATCCTGAACGACATTCCGCCCGCACAGCGCGGCGTGCCCAAGATCGAAGTGGTATTCGATATCGATGCCAACGGTATCCTTCACGTAACCGCGAAAGACCAGGGCACCGGTAAATCACAGAACATCCGCATCGAAGCGGGCAGCGGCCTGAATAAGGACGAGATCGAAAAAATGAAGGCCGAGGCCAAAGCCAACGAAGCGGAAGACAAAGCCGCGCGCGAAAAGGTTGAAAAGATCAACCAGGCGGACAGCCTCGTGTTCCAGACCGAAAAACAGCTGAAAGAATACGGCGACAAGATCCCCGCAGAGAAAAAAGCGCCGATCGAAGCAGCTCTTGAAAAACTGCGCGGAGCGCAGAAAACACAGGACATCGCGCAGATCGACACCGCGGTGAACGAACTGAACACGGCCTGGACGGCCGCTTCGGAAGAACTGTACAAAGCATCCCAGGCGCAGGGCCAGCCCGGCGCCGACGGTAACGCCCAGGGCGGCGGCCAGCAACAGCAGGGCGGCCAGCAGGGCAACGCCGGCGATGCCGTAACAGACGCCGAATTTGAAGAAGTGAAATAAACGACGTGTAATAGCTACCGCGAATAATAGGTATAGCCCGGGCTCTAAAGGCCCGGGCTTTTTTGTATACATCTGCAAAAGCCCGCCCGCAAAAATAACCGTGAAAGCAGTGGATAAAATAACGGTGGGCATACCCACGGCATTCACACCGAACGGCGACGGGCTCAATGATATTTCCGGCCGCAATACGCCATGATGGCGTCGCTGGAATCTTTTACGGTGTGCAGCCGCTGGGGCAACGAAGTGTTCAAGGCCAAAACGATGGGCGCCGGCTGGAACGGCTCGGCGCTGCCCGCGGGAAGCTATGTTTATATCATACGCGGGAAAGATTTGCTGGGCAATGTTTTCCAGGCGCGGGGAACCGTGCTGCTGATAAGATAAAGGAAGCTAAAGTATCTCCACATACCCGTCCGTGCCATTCACCCTGATCCTTTGCCCGTCCTTGATCAGCCGCGTCGCATTTTCAACCCCCACCACCGCCGGCAGGCCATATTCACGCGCGATCACCGCTCCATGCGTCATCAACCCGCCTACTTCCGTAACAAGCCCTTTTATGGAAACGAACAACGGCGTCCAGCTGGGATCGGTGAACGAGGTGACCAGTATATCGCCCTGCTCCAGGTCGGCCTCTTCCATGTGCAGGATTACGCGCGCCCGCCCTTCCACGATGCCGGCGGAAACAGGCAGTCCTGCAATGGCGCCGGCCGGGAGATCTTCGTGTTTGTATCTGCCGGTGATGATCTCGCCGTCCGAGGTCATCACCCGGGGCGGCGTCAGTTTTTCAAATTGTCTGTACGCTTCTTTTCGTTTCGTGATGACATGCCGATCTGCTTTACCGGTGCTTACGGCTTCACGGAATTCTTCAAACGTGAGATAAAAAACATCTTCCTTGTCGGGGATCACATTGGCCTGCACGAGCTTTTCGGCTTCTTTCAGCAAAGCCTGCCGGTACACGAAGTAGCGGTTGATCTTGCCATATTTTGGATATTCGCGGAAGCCGATGAAATTCCGGATCACACCGATCATCCGTTTTGTTTCTTTCGCTTTTTGTTCGCCGTCGGGCAGTTGTTTCAGGCGGTGCAGTATCTCCTGTTCTTTTTCCAGGGCTTCCAAACGGCCCTGTTCGAATTTCCGTTTGCCGGCGCCGGGCTCGAAGTTCCTGATATTGCTGAGGATCATCGGGATAAGGGTAGTGGGTTTTTCGCTCCAGCGGCTTCTTGTAATATCTATTTCTCCTACGCACCGCATTCCATACCTGTCGAGAAAAGCATGGATGGCGTTCCGCGCTTCCTGTCCGCCTTCAAACTCGGGCAGCCTGTCCAGGAAGTTTTCGTCTTTTGTATGTTGCAGATAATCGGTCATTTCCGGGTAGGGACGGATCGTGTCCGCTACGTCCAGCAGCGCAAGGCCCATTTCCGAAGTGATATTATGAGGCACGGATTGGGACAGCGTGTCGGCTACATTTTTTTCACCCAGCCATTCTTTTATTTTTTCATTGACCCAGGAAGAAGCGTTCATGGCGGCCATGATCACGTCCAGGCTTCTGGGGTCGAATAAGGTCGTCTTTAATTGCAGCAGGTCTTCCCGGATAAAATCAAACAGCTCCGCTCCCGATTTTGTCCGGATGTTTTGTTTTAATACCGCTAACGATGCCTGGGTGTTGCCGATCAGCTCCGTCACGAGGGCGGGATCGTAGTCCGTTTGTACCTGGGCATCCGCGTATTTGAGGAGGGGCGGCGGGTTTTTATCGTCGGGCCGCGGCTTTATAAAACCTTCCCGCGCCGCGATGGTCGTGAGCGCGTCTTTGATCAGCGGATCGTACTTTCCCAGCGTATCGATGATCGTTTTTCTGCCGGCGGGCGTTGCGAGCATGGGCGCAATGTCCACAAACAACCTTCCGCCGGCCGTGCGCATGAGCGCGGGCGTGGTCAGCAGGAAAAAGGCGAGGCCCAGCGGTTTCATGGCGTCGGTCATCATTTGATTGTGACCGACGGAAACATACACGTGGTTTTCGCCGTCATTCGTTTCGGGTATGGGGTATAACGTGGTGACCGGCCTGCTCTGTACGATGTAAAATGTATCACCGGCCATGCACCATTCTATATCCTGCGGGCTTCCGAAATGCGCTTCTATCTGCCGCCCCGTGCGTGCAAGCTGCAGGATCTGCGGGTCGGTGAGCGTTTGTATCTTTTGCTGCTCCGGGGGGATTTGCCGCGTTTCCGTTCCGCCTTCTTCTGATGCGTAGATGGCCAGTTTTTTGGCGGCTATTATTTTCCCGGTGATCTTTTCTTCCCGTACTTTATAATTGTCCGCGGAAACGAGGCCGGAAACAAGCGCTTCCCCCAGTCCGAAACCGGCGTCGATCGATAACAGTTTCCTGTTGGAAGAGACGGGGTCGGCGGTAAATAAAATTCCGGAAGCCTGCGGGAAAACCATCTTCTGGATGATAACGGATAAATGAACGGCGCGGTGCTCAAACCCGTTTTGTATGCGATAGATCACGGCGCGGTCGGTAAACAGCGAAGCCCAGCATTTGCTGATATGTTCCAGTACCGGATCCTTTCCCGCAATGTTCAGGTAAGTATCCTGCTGGCCCGCGAAAGATGCTGTGGTAAGGTCTTCCGCCGTTGCGCTGGAACGTACGGCAAAGGTGTCCTTTTCACCGAACTTTGCGAGATGCGCCGTGATCTCCCGCGCGATGTCCTCCGGGATAGCCGCGCTTTCTATCAGCATGCGGATCTTTGCGCTGACGCTGCCGATCTTTTCTCTTTCATCCGCGTTAAAATGGGCCAGTTCATCCAGCAGGCCGGTAAGTTCCGGGTTGTTCCCGGTTAGTTTTTTATAAGCGGCGGTAGTAACGCAGAACCCTGCCGGAACAAGTATCCCGCCGATCTTTGACAGCTCGCCGAGATGGGCGCCCTTGCCGCCTGCCAGCATCCATTTTGTTCTGTCGATATCCTGAAGGTCGAGCACGTATCTGTTCATATGGTGAAGCGTTAGCGAGGGCCATATTAAGCATTCAGCGGGGCATCTGCAAATACTTTGGGAGTTATCCGGATTTAATTTTTTAATTACAATAACGGGGTGGAAATTTTCGTTTAAAAGCAAAACAGGGGGGACGTTCAGCGGTTTTTCAAAAGAGGAGTCGGTACTAACGGGATCGAATATACGACGTAACATCGAGGTTTGTTAACAAACGGCTAAAAAGCTGCCGTTAAAAAAAGTCGTAATTTCCCGTTCATGACGCTGCGCTTTTTCGTACGGTACTCCACTTCCTGGGGCCAGCAACTTTCGCTCGCCCTTCCCAGCGGCAGCGTGCTTCCCATGACCTGGCACGACAACGACCACTGGACCGCCGAGCTGCAATGGGACCAGCCCCAACTGCGGTACCGTTATATCCTTACACATGGCTGGGAGTTGAAGGAGCAGGAAGACAGGCTGCTCGAACTGCTTCCCGGTGAACAGGAGCTTACCCTCCGCGACGAATGGCGGCAGCCGGGGCGCGTGGCGGACTGTTTTATGAAAGCGCCTTTCCGCGACGTATATTTTTATCATCCTCCCGCGAACGTGCCGCGCAATCCGTCGCATTATTTCCAGGTGAGCGTACCGCTGCTCGAAGGCAAAAGGGAAGTGAGGATCATCGGCGGCGTTCCTTCGCTCGGCGGCTGGGACACCGCGCGGGCGGTGAAGATGCAGGCGCGGGAAGACGGGCGTTTCGCCGCCTGCGTTCACATTCCTCCCGGCATGAACGTCGAGTACAAATACCTGCTGGACGGTGATGAATACGAAACGGGGGAGAACCGTTCTTTTTATTCCTCCGGTCCCTGTATGATCGACGACAACTTCGCGCGCTTCAACTACCCGCACTGGCAGGGCGCGGGTGTGGCGGCGCCGGTGTTTTCACTGAGATCGGACGATGGCCTGGGTTGCGGCGAATTTGCAGATATCAAGCTGCTGGCGGATTGGGCCGCCCTCACCGGGCAACGCCTTTTGCAGTTGTTGCCGGTCAACGATACCATGACGGGCGGCGGCTGGAAGGATTCCTATCCCTACGCCGCTATCTCCGCGTTCGCGCTTCACCCCATGTACATTCACCTTCCGGCATTGGGAAAAACGGAAGGGTATGATGAAATGAGATCACGGCTCAACGCCCTGCCTGATATGGATTACGAAGCAACCGTCGGTTACAAGACCGGTGCGCTGCAAACTTTTTTTAAAAAATTCCGCGCCGGTAAAGCGTATAATGATTGGGTAAATCAAAACCGCTTCTGGCTGGAACCTTACGCCGCATTCTGCGGCCGCCG
>CBINIO010000080.1:0-11584 GCA_966250725.1 uncultured Chitinophaga sp. | reverse complement strand
GTAGCCGGAGTTGTAATTGAACTGGTCGTTGAGCAGCCCGTTGACGCTGGTGAACACCTGGATGGCGCCGGTTTCCGGCTGCAGGCAGGCGAGGCCGCGGGAAGTGGTCACCCACATATTGCCATGGTTGTCTTCCAGCACTTTGAAAATATAATCGCTGGGGAGGCCCTGCTGCGTGGTATACCGGCGGAAGCAGCCGGTGGAAGGCGTAAGCCTGTTCAGCCCGAATCCTTCGGTGCCGGTCCAGACCTGCTGCCGGCTGTCGATAAACACTGTGTTGAGCATGTTGGAGCTGAGACTGCAGGTGTCGCCGGGAATATGCCGGTAATTGCCTTTTTCCCCGGTGGCCTCGTTGAACCAGTACAGGCCGTTGTCCGCCGTGGCGGCCCAGAGCGTGCCGTCCGCCGTTTCGGCGATGCTGCGCTGGTTGCTGTACGGCACCATATCGGTTTTGAGAAAGGCATCCTTCGCGCTGTCGTATTTCGCGAGCTCGGCGCCGGTGCCGAGAAACAGCGAGCCGTTGCGGGCCTTGTATATCCAGAGCACGAAGTTGTTCGAAAAAGAGCCGGGGCCGGCGGAATAATGCCGCACGACTTTCCCGCTGGGAATGTCCATTTTGTCCAGCCCGTTGTCCAGCGTGCCGATCCATAAATTATTCCCTTCGGCGTACAGCCCGTGGATATTGGTATGCGAGATGCCGTTCTTGCAGGCCGGGTACTGCGTGATCTTTCCCGTTTTTACATCGATCTTGTTGATGCCGTTGTCCTCCGTTCCCGCCCAGATGTTGCCAAAGCGGTCCTCGCAGATCTCGCGCACGGCGTTCCCGCTAAGCGTGTTACTGCTGTTGTCGGGGAACCATTTTTCGAAGTAGGTGTATTGCCGCGGGTAATAATTCGCGCCGCCAAAGAACGTGCCCGCCCATATGCCGCCTTCCTTGTCCTTATGCAAATAATAAATGGCGTTATCGGTAAGCGAGTAGGGGTTGTTGTATTCCTTGCGCAGGTTGATGTATTTGCGCGTGGCAAGGTTGTACACGTATATGCCGGATTCGGTGGCGATCCAGTAATCGTCGCCTTCCTGGTGCAGGATGTGGCGAACGTACACGGCGATGTCGTTGTCAGTGATGGTCAGCAGGTCCTCATATTTTCCGGTGGCGGGGTCGAGCAGCTTGAGGCCCTGGTTGGAAGTGCCTATCAGCAGCCTGCCGTCCGGCGTGGGCGTAATAACGGTCACCTGCCGGGTGATCGCGTGCGGGGAATGGCTGAACACGTCGTATACTTTTTTGCTGCCGAACTGCCGTACGGTGCCTTTCCAGGAACCGAGCCACATATTGCCGTTGTTGTCGCGGCTCAGCTCGGTCAGCGCATCGTTCCCCACCGGATCGTTATAATGTACGAGCGTCTCTTTCACGGGGTAGTAGCTGAACCGCGAATTTCCTTCCATGAACCATACCAGCCCTTTGTTATCGCACTCGATGGAGCCGATGCCTTTTTTTTCCGTGCCGCTCACCAATTCAAAACTTTCCGTCATCGGAAGATAACGGTAGAGGCCGATGCCGGCGCCCACCCACAGCTGCCCGTTCCGGTCCACGTCGAGCGAATACACAAAGTTGCTGGCAATGCTCGTGCTGTCGCCGGGAATATGACGGAACACCTTGAACGCGTGACCGTCGAAGCGGTTGAGGCCGTCCTTGGTGCCCAGCCACAGGAACCCCTGCCGGTCCTGCTGCATGCAGAACACCGTGTTGTGAGACAAACCGTTCTCTACCTGGTAATGCCTGAAATAGTGTTTCTGGGCGTTGGCGGCGTGCCCGGCACAGAGCGCAAAAAGGATCAGTATGAGCAAATTTTTTTTCAACGTGGTGTGTTTTATGCGCTGAACCAAATATAGTATTAATAAGCTGATCTTTTGACAGCAGTAACAAATATGCGTAAAGGAAATTGGTACGTTTTTGCGAAAAAATGAAATAAATCGGCGAATCGTTGTAAAATCATTTTTCTTTCTTTGAATCGCGTTAATGAAACTGAAGTCAGGGGCAGGTTAACCAGCTTCCACCCAGCCGGAGGATCGGCTGGAACGTGCTCCTATTGTGCAAATCCGGCTGATATAAACTGACAGGTCCACGTTCTGCGGAGAACCCTTTTCCAATACATTCCGCACACTCAATTGCAAGGCGTTTTAAAATGATGTATGCGCCCTGATGGGAGAACTATGTTTCCTAAAAGCCAAAATCAATTTCACTTATGAACGAATGTACACACACTCATTTCACGGCGACAAAAGGCACACGGCTGCGGCTGTTGCTGCTGATGCTGCTGGGCAGCATGTGTTTGCCGGCGCTCGCGCAAAACAACGCACACAAAGTATCGGGCACCGTGAAAGACAGCACGGGCGCCACATTGCCGCAGGTGACCGTTTACGAGAAAGGCACCCGCAACGGCACGCTTACCACCCTGAAAGGTAATTACACGCTTAGCGTAAAGCCGAACGCGGTACTCGTGTTTACCATGGTAGGTTTTAAAACACAGGA
Source organism: uncultured Chitinophaga sp. (assembly GCA_966250725.1). Classification (GTDB taxonomy): domain Bacteria; phylum Bacteroidota; class Bacteroidia; order Chitinophagales; family Chitinophagaceae; genus Chitinophaga. The sequence continues at coordinate 9,054 of CBINIO010000080.1, read as the reverse complement.
GATCGCCGTGGGGGAAAGAAATAATATTAATGTCATGCTCGCCACTTCGGCCACCGAATTAACGGACGTGGTAGTGGTGGGGTATGGTTCCACGCGTAAAAAATCATTGACCAGCGCTATTTCCAGCGTTACCGCCGACGAGATCGGCAATGTGCGCGGCGGCTCTACCGTGAGCAGCACGCTCGCGGGCAAAGTGCCCGGCGTTTCTTTCAGGATGGCGGACGGCCGCCCCGGCGCATCCGCGAGCATCCAGATTCGCAACATGGGCACGCCGCTGTTTGTGATAGACGGTGTGCAGCAGGACCAGGGGCAGTTCAATAATATCGCGCCGAACGACATCGAAAGCATCTCTTTCCTGAAAGACGCGTCCGCGGCCATTTACGGCGTGCGCGCGGCGAACGGGGTAGTGGTGGTGCAAACCAAAAGAGGAAGGCTCGGCCAGCGCAGCTCCATCAATCTGTCCGCCAACTGGGGCGTTCAGAACTGGACGCGTTTTCTCAACGTGCTGGACAATTCTTATGAATACATGTCGCTGAAAGCGGAAGCGGAAATGAACCGCGTGGTGCCGGTGGTGGGCAACCCCATCACCACGGCCATTACGCCCGCGGAGCTGGAAAAATACAAGCAGGGCACGGAGTACGGCTACCAGAGCTTCAACTGGCGCGACTTTATCGTGAAAGGCAATTCGCCGATCAATACGTACAATCTCAACTTCACCGGCGGCACGGAAAAAGTAACGTATTATCTCTCCGCCACGCGCCTGTTCCAGAACTCGGTGCTGGGCAGGGAATATAAGTTCGAGCGCACCAATATCCAGAGCAACGTGTCCGCCCGCGTAGCCAACGGCCTTAAGGTAGGCATGTCCATCAACGGCCGCGTGGAAACAAGGGAAAACCCCGGCGTGCCACAGGTGGACGACTACTGGCAGGCCCGCTTCGCCATCCTGCGCAATACGCCGATGGAGCGGCCTTTCGCCAACGACAATCCCAATTATCTCAACGACATCAAACACAACGAAACCAACTGGGGTTATCTCAACACCAAATACGCCGGCAAATACAAGAACGACTGGCGGCAGCTGCAGATGAACCTCGACGGCGAATGGGAAATACCCGGCGTGCCCGGTCTGAAACTCTCCGGCCTGTACTCGTATTATTTTGCGGACAACCTGCTGAACAACCACGAGTACACGTACGATACCTACACGTACCACCCCGCCGACGACACTTACGAGCGCACCGGCGGCAGCACCAACCCCTGGCGCGAAAGGAACCAGGAGAAAGTGATCAACCAGAGCTCGCAGATCAGGCTTTCGTACGACAAGAGTTTCGGCAGACACACGCTTTCGGCCATGGTGGTTTCGGAACGCATCAACAACCAGCGTCTCCGCAACTGGATACACGCGGTGCCCACCACCAACGTATTGCCGCTGATCTATTTCAGCACGGCGGATACGTACACCGACCAGGATTTCCGCCAGGCGAGAACGGGCATCGCCGGCCGTCTGAACTACAACTACGCCAACAAATACTTTATCGAAGGTCTCATGCGCCGCGACGCTTCCTACCTTTTCGCGCCCGACCGCCGCGTGGGTTATTTCCCGAGCGTGTCCGCCGCATGGCGCATTACCGAGGAAGATTTTATGAAGAATTTGCTGGGCAACGGCCGCACGCTGTCGGACCTGAAGCTGAGAGCTTCTTACGGCATACTCGGCGATGACGGCGATGCGCTGGGTCTTGCTGAATTTGCGTACATCGAAGGCTACAATTACAACGAAGGCGTGGCTATTCTTGACGGCAAAGCGGTGATCGGTTCCCGCGACAGGGGAGCGCCCATCCGCAACATTACCTGGCTGAGAAGCTCGCACCTCGACCTTGGCATCGACTTCGGGCTGTTCGAGAACCGCCTGTACGGCGCGGTGGATTATTACTACCGCAAACGCGAAGGCCTGCGCGGTAAAAAGACCGACGTGCTGGTGCCCTCCGAGCTGGGCTACGAGCTGCCGGACGAGAACATCAGGAACGACGCCCGCACCGGCGTGGACTTCAACGTTCAGTACGACGGGAACTTCGGCCGCAAGCTGAAATACAGGGTAGGCGGCAATGTGAGCTATTCGAGAGGCAAGTTCATTTCCAGCTACAACCCCGTTTTCTTTAACTCCGTTGACCAGTACTACGCCTCCGGCGAAGGCCGCTGGCAGGGATTTGAATGGGTGCTGGAATATATCGGCCAGTTCCAGAGCCAGGAAGAGATCGATAAATACCCTGTCGATATCGACGGCGAGGGCAACCGCACATTGCTGCCCGGCGATCTGAAATACGCGGACATCGACGGCGACGGCAAGATCACCAATAACGACCGCCGCCCGCTGGGCTGGGCTTCCGGCTCGCAGCCCAACCTGAACTTCGGCCTGTCCATCGGCCTGCAATACGGCAACTTCGATTTTGTGATGGACTTTTCCGGCGCGAGCAACTACACCTGGATACAGGAATGGGAAATGAAAGTGCCGTTCACCAACGACGGCAACCTGAACACGATCTTTACCGACCGCTGGCACAGGGAAGACATCTGGGACCGCAACAGCAAATGGATCCCCGGCAAATACCCGCCCCTGCGCTACAACGATCACGGGCACAGCAACAACAAATGGTCCACCTTCTGGATGCACAACGTCACCTACTTCCGCGCCAGGACGATCGAGCTGGGCTATACGCTGCCCGGGGCGTGGATGAACCGCGTGAAAGCGCAGCGCGCCAGGGTGTACGTGAATGCTTACAACCTGTTCATGTTCGACAACCTGAAGGACTACGACATCGATCCCGAGATCAATGACAGGAACGGGCTGCAATACCCGCAAAGCAAGGTGATCAACGTCGGCGCCAGCCTTTCATTCTAAACCATTCAAGCAAAAAGAACCATGAAACTCAAAATAGTATCATTCGGCATATTGACCTTACTGGCGGGGGCGAGCGGCTGCAAAAAGGAAAGCGATTTCCTGAACGTGCTGCCTACTTCCATCCTCACCAACGAACAGGCGTTTTCGGACCCCAACCAGGTGCTGTCCATTCTCGCCAACCTGTACAACCGCCAGGTGGATTTTTCCACGGTGAAGAACTGGGAATCCATGGCGGATTTTTCCGAAACCTTTCCTTCGCAGAACGGCGGCGTGCAGGACATCGTGAAACGGAACGACTGGGGCTACGGCTCCTGGGGCACCTGGGACTATACTTATATCCGCGAGCTGAACGTTTTCCTGGAGCGCTGCGAAGCGGCCACCAAGCTGTCTGAAGGCGACAAAAAACGTTTTCTCGCGGAAGGCCGTTTTTTGCGCGCCAACTATTATTTCGAAATGGTGAAAAGGATGGGCGGCGTGCCGCTGATCCTCGAATCGATGATCTACGATTTTAAGGGCGACCCGACCTACCTGCAGCATCCGCGCGCGAAGGAATCGGAGATCTACGATTTTGTGATCGCCGAAGCGGAGGCCATCAAAATGGACCTGCCCGCCGACGTGAACGTTAAGTCCCGCGCCAGCAGGGGCGCCGCGCTGGCGATGGAATGCCGCGCCGCCTTGTACGCCGGCTCTATCGCCAAATACGGCGGCGCCACGCCACAGGTGTCCACACCCGGCGGAGAAGTGGGCATTCCCGCATCCATGGCGGAAGCTTATTACACCAAAGCCCTCGCCGCAGCGCAGCAGATCATCGGCGGCAGCGCGGGCGCGTACGACCTGTACAAGAAAAAACCGGAGCTGAGCGAAAATTTCGCGTCCATTTTTTATGACAAGGGCAACAACCCGGAGACGATCTTTATAGAGGATTTTAAGCTGAAAAGCGGCAAGGTGCATGGTTTCACGCAGGTGAACCAACCCCGTTTCGGTGCGGAAGAAGAAGAAGGCGGCAGGCTGAACCCTTCGCTGAACCTCGTGCAGAGCTTTGAAAGGCTCGACAATACTTTCGCGCCTTTGCCCGTGACCGACGGCAGCGGCAACCCGATCTATTACGACACGCAAACGGAAATATTCGCCGGCCGCGACGCGCGCCTGGCGGGCACCGTGATACTGCCCGGCACCTCGTTCAAAGGCCGTACGGTGGACATCTGGGCGGGTTACCAGCTGGCGGACGGCGGCATCGTGTCAGGCGACGACCGCGGCGCGCAGAAAAAATTGCCCGGCACTACCGTTGACGTACAGGTAGTAGGCTTCGACGGCCCGATCAACGGCAAGGAGTTCACCGCGCAAACCGGTTTTTATCTCCGTAAGTACCTCGATCCGGCGGCAGGCTCAGGCTCCCGCGGTACGGGCAGCGAAGTGCCGTTTATCCGTTACCGTTTTGCCGAAGTGCTGCTGAACGCGGCGGAAGCCGCCTTTGAGCTGAACCAGCCGGGTGTGGCCGCGGGGTATATGAACAGGGTGAGGGAGCGCGCGGGATTGCTCGTGGAGCTGCAGGCGGGCGACATCACCATGGCGCGCATCATGCATGAGCGCAGGGCCGAGCTGTCGTTCGAAGGGCACATCCTTTTCGATCAGAAACGCTGGCGTCATGCGCATGTGATATGGGACGGCGTGGCGATGACCCAGGCCGACCTGCTGTCGAACATCGGCGCGGCGAACAAAAGGAACACGCAGCCTTTCGGCCTGTGGAGCTACAAGATCCACAACCCCGGCGGCACGAACCACGGCAAATGGGTGTACAAGGTCGTGAAAAGCCCGCTGGTGACCGGCGCGAACCGTTTCAGGATGGGGAATTATTATTCCTTCATCGACGACAACATCCGTTCCAACAATCCCAAGATCGTAAAACAACCGAACCAGGATTAATCAAAAAATTCCGATCATGACATTATCGAAATATATCATCGCAGTGCTTATCACCGGTATGGCGGCCACCGCCTGCGAAAAGGACAACTACGATCCGCCGGCCTCCATGCTCAGCGGCAGGCTGCATTACAAAGGCGCGGAGATACAGGTGGAATCCGACCAGGTGGCGTACCAGGTGTACCAGTACGGCTTCGGGAAGCTCGGGCCGATCAGCAATACTTCTTTCAAGCAGGACGGCAGCTATTCCCTGCTGCTGTTCGACGGGGAATACAAGCTCATCATCCCGAACGGGCAGGGGCCTTTTCTCTGGAAAAGAACGCCCGCGGGCGATCCCGATACCGTTGTGGTGAACCTGCGCGGCAGCCAGCAGCTCGACCTGGAAGTGACGCCGTACTACATGATACGCGAGCCGCAGTTCAGCGTGGCGGGAGATAAGGTGAACGGTACGTTCAGCATCGAAAAAGTGATCACCGGCGCCGATGCGAAGGAGGTGGAAAAGGTGGGCCTGTACATCAACAAAACGACGTTCGTGTCCGGCGCGGGCAACTACAACGTGGCTGACGCCATTATGAACGGCGCGGACATTACCGACCCGGCCAGCGTGGCGCTCAGCGTAACCGTTCCCACATTGTCGCCCGCGCAAAGCTACGTGTACGCGCGCATCGGGCTGAAGATCGCGGGGGTGGAAGACATGATCTTCTCACCCGTCGTAAAACTTGATCTCTAAAAGATCCTATACAGCGCGGCCGCTCCTGGCAAAGAGGGCGGCCGCCTTTTATTACCGTCAACAAAAACCGGCAATACGAATGAAACATGTTCATGTGAAAAGTGTGGTCCTGCTGTGGCTGATGGCCGCATACCTGTCAGCCTGCGCGCAAAAGGAAAGAGCAGTATGGTCAAAAGAAAAGGCCAATGAATGGTACAGCAACGTGCCCTGGATGGCGGGCGCGAACTTTTATCCCGCCAGCGCCATCAACCAGCTGGAAATGTGGCAGAAGGACAGCTTCGATCCCGCCACCATCCGCCGCGACCTCGGCTATGCCGCGGGCATCGGCATGACCGTGATGCGCGTATACCTGCATCATGTGGCCTGGGAAACGGACAAGGCCGGTTTTATCGACCGGGTGAAACAATATCTCGACATCGCGGACAGCTACGGGATCAAAACCATTTTCGTGATCTTCGACGATTGCTGGAACGATACCTACAAAGCAGGCCCGCAGCCCGCTCCCAAGCCGGGCATCCACAACTCTGGCTGGCTGCAGGACCCCGGCAAGCTGCTGCATACGGAACCCGCGCTGATCTCCACGCTGGAAGCGTATGTAAAGGCCGTGCTCGGCGAGTTCAAACACGACAAACGCATTTTGCTCTGGGACGTTTACAACGAACCCGGTAATTCCGGCTATGGCAACAAAAGCATGCCGCTGCTGCAAAAAGTGTTCAGCTGGGGCCGCACCGTAAACCCCGACCAGCCTTTGAGCGCGGGCGTGTGGAACTTCCGCCTGAAAGAGCTGACGCAATACCAGCTGGAAAATTCCGATGTGATCACCTACCATGATTACAATGGCGCTGACAGCCACTTCCGCGTGGCCGATTCGCTGGCGCGCGTTACGGGCAAACCTTTGATCTGCACGGAATACATGGCGCGCACAAGAGGCAGTTATTTTTCAAACATATTGCCGAGGCTGAAAGAAAGAAAGATCATCGCGATCAACTGGGGGCTGGTAGCCGGGAAAAGCAATACGATCTATGCCTGGGACACGCCGGTCAAAGACGGCAGCGAGCCTGAAGTATGGTTCCACGACATCTTCCGGCAGAACGGCACGCCGTACGATTCGGCAGAGACCGCTCTAATCAGCAGCCTCACCGGCAAACGTTAAACCGTATAATTTATTCGCATGGAAATGATCTCATCCGCCTCGGCGCAGGATGTACAGGCCGCCTCATTCCGCCCGAAAAACGGCGACAGGCTGCTTTTCTGGGGCTGTTTTACCGTGCTGGTGGCTTCCGCCTTCGGTTTTGTGTTCCGCTCGTTCCTGATGGACGGATGGGGCATTCAGTTCGGTCTCAGCAAAACGCAGCAGGGCGAAATATTCGGCGTCAGCTTCTGGCCCTTCGGCATCAGCATCGTGCTGTTCAGCCTTATCATCGACAAGGTGGGCTACAAAAGCGCGATGGTGTTCGCTTTCCTCTGTCATTGCGGCTCCGTGCTGCTCACCGTGCTGGCGGACGGCTACTGGATGCTGTACTACGGCACGCTGCTGTTCGCGCTGGGCAACGGCGCGGCCGAAGCGGTAGTGAATCCCGTGGTAGCCAGCCTGTACCCGAAAGAAAAAACGAAGTGGCTCAACATACTGCATGCCGGGTGGCCCGCGGGCATGGTGCTGGCGGGTTTGCTCGGTATCGGCCTGATGCACGCCGGCGTGAAGTGGACGTATATGATGGGCTTTATTCTTGTGCCGGTGCTGGTGTACGGGCTCATGATCTTTAACCGGAAATTCCCCGTGAGCGAACGGGTGCAGGCCGGCGTATCGTACCTGGACATGGTGAAGGAAGTGGGCATCGGCGGTATTTTTATCATCGTCAGCCTTTGCACGTTCCAGATCGGGAGTTTGCTGGACTGGTCGCTGACGGGCAAGATCGTGGTGACGCTCGCCATTACCGGCGCTGCGGGTTTGGTGGTGCGCAGCTGGGGAAGACCGATGTTCATCCTCCTGCTGCTCATCATGATATTGCTCGCCACCACCGAGCTGGGAACGGACAGCTGGATCACCGACCTCATGACGCCCGAAATGGCGAAGGTCGGGTTTAAAGGCGGATGGGTGCTGATCTACACGTCCATCATCATGGCTATCCTGCGGTTCTATTCCGGGCCGTTCGTGCACAGGTTTTCCCCGCTTGGCCTGCTGGCCGTCAGCGCGACGATCGCTTTCGCGGGTTTGCAGTTCCTCTCATATTCCACCGGCATTTTTATCATACTCGCGGCCACCGTGTACGCGCTGGGCAAAACGTTCCTCTGGGGCACCATGCTGGGCGTGGTGGCCGAGCAGTTTCCCCGCGGAGGCGTGCTGGCGCTCAATTTCAAGTGCGCGGTAGGACAGGTGGGCGTAGGCGTGATCTGCGCAGTGATAATGGTTTTTGTGAAGGACAAACAGCTGGACGCGAACCTCGCCAACTACGACGCCACGCATCAGACGGCATTGCACAGCACATATGTCACGGAAGAGAGACAAAGTCTTTTTGGCGCATACAAAGTACTTGACGCATCGAAACTTTCCAACGCCGCGCCCGAAACGCTGGCTACCATTCAATCCGTACGCGAGAACGCCAAAAAGGACGCGCTGCGCACGGTATCCATCTTCCCGGTGATCATGCTGCTCGGCTATGCCGGCATGATCCTGTGGTTCCGCTCGCGCGGCGGCTACAAACCGGTGCTGCTGCCGCCTGTGCAGGAGGCGTAAAGTCCATTCATCCATTGCCTCTCTGTTAACAACGTAACTATTTCAATGAATGATAGCATGAACCGATTAATTGTATTGATGATCACAGGAGCGTTATGCGCGTTCACCTTTGCCGGCGAACCCGGCAAGGGCAGGCGGGCGGAAGTGCTGTTCCTGGGGCAGAAGGGCACGATACACGCTTCCTGGCTGGCTACCAAGCTGTTCAAAAGCGGTATCAACCTTACCTATACCGAAAACGCCGCCGACCTGAACGCCGCGAACCTTGCGTTATACGACGGGCTGATCGTGAACGCGGCATTGCCCGCGCTTCCCGCGAGGGACTTCGTGCTGCGGCAATTTGTCGCCGAAGGGAAGGGATTGGTGGTGCTCAACAAAGGCGCCATGATGTTCAGGAACGCGCCCTGGGCACGCCGGTCGGGCACGGTAGGCGAAGGCCGCGTGTTCTGTACGAAAGGAGGGGTGGAAGATGATGAATGGAAACAACGCGCGTTCCTCGATAAAATGCGCGACAGCATCGCATGGGCGCTGGGCGAAGACGTGCACCGCCAGATCCTCGCCGCTGAAATTCCCGATGTGGACATTTATAATTCCGACACCATTTCGGATTACACCAAACGGTACGTGGTGCCGAAAATGCAGGAAGCGTTGAGCCCCGTGGAGTCGAACAAGCTCACGCAGGTGCCCGCGGATTTCGAGATACAGCTTTTCGCCTCGGAGCCGGACATCACCAAGCCCATCGCCATGACCTGGGACGAAAAAGGCCGCCTCTGGATC
>CBINIO010000079.1:0-11590 GCA_966250725.1 uncultured Chitinophaga sp. | reverse complement strand
GGGAAGCGGCGCCATGGCGGGATATTTCCTGGGTAATGTTACCATTAACGGCACCCTGAACGCCGGTATCGTCACCAAAGGCGCCGGTACTTTCAAGATCGACCATCCGCTCGACCCTACCAATAAATATCTCTATCACTCTTTCGTGGAATCGCCGGATATGATGAACGTATACAACGGCAACGTAACGCTGGACGCCAATGGAGAAGCCGCCGTTCAGCTCCCGGACTGGTTTGAAGCGCTTAATAAAGATTTCCGCTACCAGCTGACCGCCATCGGCAAACCTTCGCCCAACCTCTATATCGCGCAGGAAGTGCAGGGCAATACCTTTCGCATCGCCGGCGGCGCGCCCGGCGGCAAAGTCTCCTGGATGCTCACCGGCATACGGCACGATCCCTATGCCGACAAACACCGCATACAGGTGGAAGTAGAAAAGCCGGCGAACGAAAAAGGTTCCTACCTGTACCCGGATGTATATGGGCAGTCGTTACGCAGCCGCTCGGCACGACCGGCCAGGGACGCCGGTTTGCCGGAAAAATAATTTCACCGGAGCAACTTCATTTCCTGATTATGCGAGATTTTTACAAAAAGATATTCCTGGTTTTTGCGCTGCTTTATGCCGCCCGGTATGCGCAGGCACAAAACCAGCAACAGGTGATCTCGGCCGGCGGGGCGCAAAGCGCGGCCGTGAGCGGTTATACGATCGATTTTGGAATTGGCGAAGCCGTGATAGCCACGGCCGGACAGGGACCGGTAATAACGCAGGGTTTCCTTCAGCCGCCGCTTGCCATTGACTTCCCCGCCGCGCAATTGCTGCTGGAAGGCGCCGCCCGCAATACCTTTGTACAGCTGAACTGGACGACCACCAGCGAAACCGACAACCACCTGTTCTATGTTGAACGCAGCGGCGACGGCATTACTTTCAGCACGATCGACAGCATTCCCTCCAAAGCGTTCAACGGCACCAGCGCCCTGCCGCTGCAATACGGGCACGCGGACCTTACGCCGCTGGAAGGCAATAATTATTACCGCATACGGCAGGTGGACCAGCATAAAAATATCCGCTATTCGGGAACGGTGCTCGTAGTGTTCCGGCCGGGCAAATGGAACGTACAGGTCTATCCCAACCCGGTACATGATGTGCTGAGAATAAAATTCTATACATCGCTGGGCACCTCCTGTACTTTCCGCCTGATCAACGTACTGGGGCAGGAGTGCATCACGCGCCGCTATATCTCTTTTGGAATGGGTTACAGCGATTATACGCTGCATATGGATCACCTGCCGGCAGGCATTTATTTCCTGCATGTAACGGCGCATAACCATGGCAGCCACCTGGCGGTGAAGCTGTTGAAGGATTGACGTTATTTCCCGGTCGCGTCCCTCCTGATCCCGAACTTTTTCATCTTCGATGTCAGCGTGGCAGGTGGAAGGTTCAGCAGTTCAGCTGCCCCGCTGGCGCCGGAAATTTTGCCTTTGCAATTGCGGAGTGCCGTGATGATGTGATCGCGCTCGTTTTCGTCCATGGTCTTAAAACCATTTTCCGCCAATTCAACGCTTCACTTCAAACGCACCGATCGCCCTTGCGGGCCGGAACCATTCACCCGAATGGTCCTTCTCCGGGCGTTGCGACGGAAAGCCCGCACCGGCGGCCGGACTGCCGGCCCGGATCGTAAAGTCTTCCTTCCCCGCATCGCTGAACAAAGGATCTTCCCCAGTCAGTCCGCCGCGTTCGGGCACAGGTAATTGTGGCCCCTGCCAGGCGGCTTTGCCGGTATGGTACCACCGGTTATGGGAGAAGGTAAAGGTTTCCGGCGCGGTGCCCGGGCCTATGCTGCATACGGTGCGCAGCCCGTCGTCGATGCAGACGATATTATTGCGGAAGATATTATGGCCGCATTTTACAAAACGCGTAGTGTCCTTATTTTCCTGCAGGATGCGCACGACCCAACGGCGGGGTTTCCATATCGTGTTGTTCACCACCTCCGAACCGGTGCAGCCCACGAATGCCACCGGTACGTCCGACCCGATGAATATATTGCTGTACACCTTCAACGCCGACGCTTCCCACTTTGCATTCAGCGGTCTGAAAAACGCCTTCCCCGTGCTGCCGCCCAGATTGATGGCCCTGCTGCCTGCATTCCTGAATACGCAGGCTTCCACGCGGATGTTGCTGCTGCCTCCTTTCATTTGCAGGGCATTGGCGCCCATGTTCTCAAAGCGGCATTGCAGCACGCTGCCAAAGCGGCAACCGACCATATCGATGCCGCTGCCGCCGGGAGAGCCGTTCAGGAAGCGACATTCGCGGATAACGACATCGTTCACGCCGGAGAGTTTCAGCAGGTCGTTGTTGCCGGTGGCGGCCATATCGCGGAAGGTGCAATCCCGGAATACGATGTGATGCGCGGGCGAAGCATATTGCCCGCCGTCGTCGAAATTGACGCCGTTGGCGGTTTGCCCGCTGAACGTGACGCCCTCGATATGCAGATAGGCGACGTCGCTGCCATGCCAGGCGGTGGCGCCGCCGTTAAATATCACCGCGCCGTTTTTCTCCGCGAGCAGGCAGATCCATTTGCCGGGCGCGCCGCGCAGCCTTTTCAGGGACTGGTTCCCGGCGTAGGTGCCGTTGTGCAGGAGGATGGTGTCCCCCGGCGCGGCGGCCTTTGCCGCTGCGGAAACGTTCGCATACGGCTGCCCCTGGCCGGTGTGCAGCACCTTGGCCCGCAGCGCGCCGCAGAGGCAGAGCAGTAGCGGTAGTATGACGAACGGTCGCATGACAGCGGAAAATTTATTTAAAATAGCGCAAAAGCCTGTACGAAAATAAAAACCCGCTCTGCTGAGCGGGCCTTACTATATTATTATATATGCTGTTTTTATTTGGACCGGGAAAGAAAATTGCCGGGCAACCGCATCCCTCTTTCATCGGCCAGCACTTTTTCCATCGCTTTCTGCAATCCTTTCGGAACGGCGTTTTTTTCTTCCTCCGTCAGCGGCTGCAGCAGCTCGTGAAAATCGTCCTCTTCATCATAATAGCCGAAATACAGGAAATACTTATCGCTGCCGTATACGCGCAGGGAAATCTCATTGTCGTCCTCGAGCGTGTGCATGCTGATCACCGACCATTGTTCGGTATCGTTGTAGTCGTGCCGGATGTCGAATGCTTCTTTGCCGAGCGTTTCCGCCAGTAATTTTTCGAGCATGTCGGCGGCATGGTTCTTTACAAGTTCTTCGTAATTCATATTCAGTTTCTTGTAGGCCGAAGGTAATGTAAAAATACTTCCGCCTGTGCGATGCGGGAGCATTCTCAAGGATAGTTTTTTAATTAAAGATTAAATCGTTAACTTGTTTATAACCGAAATCGCAGGCCCCGGGGCCTGTTCACAACTTGCAGGGACTTTGAAAATTTCGAAATTTTCGTAATTGTGAAAATAATATCATGATATCTTAAAATAATATCGATAGTTAAAGAATAATTTAGGATATTTACCACTGATTACAATCGTTTGCATTTTTAAAAGGATTGAAACAACCAAGATCGCGTACATGTGGCTGCCCCATCAACCAGGGAAATGCCACCCAAAAGGAAAGAGTCAACCGCGCTAATGTTCGATAGTTACTGTGTATGATGCAGCCATCCTGGTAATTTTTTTTATGAAGAATTGAAATGTTTCTCTCACCGCAAATTGCATGCAAACGTTTGCAGACGAAGGAACCCGGCAAAGACGCCGTTCAGACATGAGCTATACTTGAAATACTATTTAACCTTGAATTATGAAACGTTACCAGGACATCCCGTTATGCGAAAAAAAAACAGCTGGCACAAAAAGGATCCACGTGGCCGGCGTTCGGTTGAAAACGAAACGACGGCAATGTCGGCAACCGGTATAACTCACCTGATTCAAAATCGCTGTCAACCAAAATAAGCTGAGAATAAAAAATTTAGATTCCATGTTATATTCTACTCGTCTTGCAGGCGCAGCCCTGCTACTCTTCTTCATTCACTCATCCGCTGCCGGAAGCACCCCGGCAGACGTTGGTGATCCGTCCAGCCCGGAAGGGTGGACCACTCCGCCGGCCTTACACGACGCGGCTTTTACACTGGCGCCATTCCAGGCCCAGCGGAAAGTTACGGGCGTCGTTACGGACGAATCCGGCTCGCCGATACCCGGTGTAAGCATTCACGTCAAGGGCACCAACCAGGGCGTGCAATCCGCACCGGACGGCAGGTTTAGCATTACCATACCGAATGATAATGCCATCCTGGTATTTTCGTTTATCGGCACCGTTACAAGGGAGGTCGCCGTCGGCAAGCAGACGGCCCTCAAAGTTGTGCTGCAGCAAAGCAGCACGACGCTGAACGAAGTGGTGGCCATCGGTTATGGCTCCCAGAAAAAGGAAAGCGTGGTAGGTGCTATCTCCCAGGTTTCCAACAAAGAGCTGAAGCGCACGGGCAACGTTCCCGACCTTCGCGAAGCGCTGATCGGGCAGGTGCCCGGCCTCGTCGGTATCACCTCTTCCGGTGAACCCGGCGGTATCCTTACCGGCGAAAGCGCCACCAACCTGTTCATCCGCGGCCAGACTACCTGGAACGGCGCGCAGCCGCTCGTACTGGTAGACGGTATCAAACGTAACATGAACGACATCGACGTAAACGATGTAGCCAGCATCTCCGTACTGAAAGACGCCTCCGCCACCGCGGTATTCGGTGTGGAAGGCGCCAACGGCGTGATCCTCATTACCACCAAACGCGGTAAGCCGGGTAAGACCACGCTCAACTTCAATTACGTAGGTACGGCCAAAATGTTGTCCAAACAGCCGGCCACCCTCGATTCCTACGCCGCGCTCAAAGCCAAGAACGAGATCATCGAACGCGAAGGCGTGCTCAATGAATCGTCCTGGGGCGACTACATGCCCAACAGCATCGTAGAACGCTACAAGCTGCCGCAAACGCCGGAATACCAGCAGATCTACGCGAACGTAGACTGGCAGGACGCCATGTACGAAGACGTGGGCTTCTCTCACAAGGCCACGCTCAGCGCCACCGGCGGCAGCAAAACCATCCAGTACTTCGGCTCGCTTACCTACCTGCACGAAGGGGACATGTTCAAAAAATATGATAACGGCAAAGGGTATGAGCCCAACTATAACTACGACCGTTTCAACTTCCGCAGCAACATAGACATCAATCTTACTAAAACGACGGTCTTCAGGCTGGGCCTTTCCGGCTATTACAGCCAGAAGAACACCAACTTCAACAACGAAGGCAGCACCGGCCGTGCGGACGCCTGGATGTGGCGCGCCACTTACGGTCTCGCGCCCGACCTCTTCCTGCCCATGTACCCCAACGGCCGTTGGGGCGCCAACCAGGAAGGCGGTAACAACACGGTGAACCCGATCGCGGCGGTATATAACATCGGTATCCGTGAAACACGCACCACCCAGCTGCTGTCCGACTTCACCATCGAGCAGAACCTGGACTTCATCACAAAAGGCCTCAGCGCAAGAGCGCTGCTGTCTTCCGACAACAACATCCGCTCGCAGGGCGGTATTTACGATATCGCCAACTCCATCCGCCCGGCGGAAGCTTCCACCAACGTTGCCTTCCAGCAGATCTATCCCATGCTGTACGAAGGTCCCGACCAGGACCCTTCGGAATACACCGTGCTGCTGCCCGTTGCCGATGAAGAATACGACTGGGTATTAAGGCCCTGGACCATCCGCCAGGAAGATATCGCAGCCGCCAACTGGTCCGGCTACATTCCCATCGACCGCAGGCTCACTTACCAGGCGCAGCTCAACTACAGCCGCAAATTCGGCAAGGCGCACGACGTAACGGCGATGGCCCTTTTCAAACGCGAGGAGTTCGCAAGGGGAAGCGCCTTTAAGAACTACCGCGAAGACTGGGCGTTCCGCGCCACGTATAACTACAAGCTCCGTTATTTTGTAGAAGGCAACGGCGCATACAACGGCTCCGAACAGTTCGGTCCCGGCTACCGTTTCCATTTCTTCCCTTCAGTAGCCGTGGGCTGGTACATTTCGAACGAAAAATTCTTCCATGTTAAATGGATCGATAAATTAAAGCTGCGCGCCAACACCGGTACGATCGGTAACGACGACGTGAGCGGCGGCAGGTGGCTGTACAATTCCGCTTACGCATACGGCGGACGGGCGCGCCTCACGGAAGCCACCAACGGCCAGAGCCCTTACAATATGTACAGGCTCTCCGTAGTGGGCAACCCCGATATCCACTGGGAAACCGCCCAGAAATCCGATATCGGCCTCGAGCTGGACATGTTCCGCCAGCTGATATCCCTCAACTTCGATTATTATACGCAGGACAGAACGGACATCCTCCTCGGCGGCAGCTCCCGCAGCGTGCCTCCCTTCTTCGGCATGACGCCGCCCAGCGCCAACCTCGGCCGGGTGAAGTCGAAAGGCTTTGAAGTGGAAGTGAAAGTGAACAAAGAGCTTAGCAGGAACGTGGGCCTCTGGTCTAACATCTCCGTTACGCACAATACGAACACGGTGATATTCAAAGACGATCCCCCGCTGCAATATGACTACGTGAAGGCCGCCGGTTACCCTATCGGCCAGCAGCGCAGCCTGGTAAAAAGCGAAATTTACCAGAACTGGGACGATGTATATGCCAGCGTACCTACCGAAAATAACGACATGCAGAAGCTGCCCGGTTATTACGACCTGGTGGACATGAACGCGGACGGCATCATCAAAAGCAGCGACGACGTAGTGCCGGTCGGTTATTCCGAGATCCCGCAGAACACTGCCGTGTTAACGGTGGGCGCCAACTGGAAAGATCTCAG
The DNA here is from genome assembly GCA_966250725.1 of uncultured Chitinophaga sp. GTDB lineage: Bacteria > Bacteroidota > Bacteroidia > Chitinophagales > Chitinophagaceae > Chitinophaga. The sequence continues at coordinate 4,769 of CBINIO010000079.1, read as the reverse complement.
CTTTATGGTTTCCCTCTTTGGCGTGAACAACGCGAACAGGGTGATCAACTTCCCGAACTTCCAGAACTACACCAACATCCTCTTCGGTGACGGGAACTACTGGTCGAAAGACAATCCCAACTCCACCGTGTTCCTGCCCCGCTGGAAAACGCAGGCCGAGAACATCGGGGACTACTATCTCTACGACGCCTCTTACATCCGCCTGAGAACGGTAGAGCTGGCGTACGCCTTCACCGGCGAATATCCCTGGGTTAAACGCGCCGGCATCAACTCGCTGCGTCTTTATCTCAATGCGAACAACCTGTTCTTCTGGTCAAATCTCCCGGATGACCGTCAGGGCACTTACTCCGGTGGTAGCGCCACAGAGGGCGCATATCCCACTGTGAAAAGGATAAATCTGGGTATTGAACTTTCTTTCTAAAAAATAGGATCATGAAACGTATAAAATATTATCTCGTTTTTCTTACGGCCATCCTGTTTTCCAGTTCTTGTGAAAAGTACCTGGACAAGGCGCCGGAAGCTGATATCAGCGAAAGGGAAGTGTTTGGCAACTTTGTCAGTTTCCAGGGTTTTGTAGAAGAGATGTACAACTGCATCATGGACCCGAACAAGGGTGGGGCATGGAACGTATATCTTTTTGCGGACGAAACACTCAACAACAAACCATATAATTTCGACAACGGCAACTACTGGGGCGCGGAAGGCTATTTATACGGCCAGAGCGTACGTACCACGGACAACAACTCCCGCACCAAGAGGGTTTGGGAATATGCCTGGTACGCCATTGCGAAAGCAAACCAGGCGCTTGAAAAAATAGACGAGGAAGGGTTGTTCCAGGGAACGGAAGAGGAGAAAAATATCATCAAGGGACAGGCGCTGTTCTTCAGGGGATTTTTCTACTTCCAGATCTGCAAATTCTGGGGCGGTATGCCTTATGTTACGAGAGTGCTGAGCCCCACGGAAAGCCTCACCGCAGAGGAATTCAACCGTCTCAACTTCCAGGAGACCGCGAAAATGATGGCCGCGGATTTCCGCGCGGCGGCTGACCTGCTGCCGGCCGACTGGGACGATGTGCCTGCGGGCGATGCCACGCTCGGTCAGAACCGTTCAAGGGTCAACAAATACTTTGCATTGGGTTACCTGGGCAAAGCGCTCCTTTTTGCCGGCAGCCCGATGATCAACGAAGAAGCCACCGGCAGCAATTCCTTTAATGCCGATCTCTGCCAGCAGGCTGCCGAAGCGTTCGGCGAGCTGCTTTCGCTGGCCGACCAGACGAAAGATTACGAGATGCAGTCGTGGAACACCTGGACGGACAACTTCTGGCGCTGGAACAACGAGCGCCCGGGCGGCACCGAAGTGATCATGGGCCCCACCATTTATGACAGGGGCCGTGTAAGATGGTCGACCGTAGGCGCGACCGTACCTTCTTCTTTAGGTTTGAACAGCGGCTCGAATGCGGACGTTCCCACGAACAACTTCGTGAAGAACTACGCCATGGCGAACGGCCTGCCGATCGACGACCCGGCTTCCGGCTACGATCCCAACGATCCCTGGACCGGTCGTGAGCCGCGTTTCTATAAGGACATCGTGGTGGATGGCGACAGGATCTTCAACTGCTCCTGCCCCGACGCTACCGCAGAGCTGTTCAACGGCGGCCGTCACCGCTCGCAGATACAGCCGCCCAGCGTGACCGGTTATTACGCAAAACGTTATTCCCCCATGGACGCCAGCTTCACCGTATCGAAAGCAGGCGGCCTGCAGGCTTATGTGCCGTACCTGCGCCTGGCCGACATCTACCTGATGTATGCCGAGTCCGTGCTGTTCGCGAAGAACGGCGGCACGCCGCAGAGCACTTCCGGCAATTACAGCCTCACAGCGGAAGGCGCGATGAACGTGGTAAGGAACAGGGCGCAATTGCCGGTGTTAGACGCGAAATATACCGCCAACGCATCCGTTTTCTTCGAGGAAATTGTAAGGGAACGTGCAGTGGAGCTGGCTTTCGAAGGAGCCCGCTTCCTGGATCTCCGCCGCTGGAACCGCAACGGCGATCCCCGCTACCTGGATAAAACTGCGATCGATTTTGACCGCGGTCCCGATGGCAAACCCATCAACATCCAGGAAAGGCTGATCGTCCGCAGGGTGGCTGCCAAAAAACATAACTGGCTGCCGATCCAGGTGAAATTCACCAACCTTTATGAAGGCTTTCCCCAGAACCCGGGATGGTAATCTATCTGCACGAATTAAAACTTGACAAATGAAATTTAGACATTCCATTATACTAACATGCCTGGGCTTTTTGCTGCTCAGCATACATCCCGGGGCGTCGGCGCAGCAGAAAGGGGCGAGGACCCAGTTTTCTGTTGTGGACGAGAACGGGAAGCCCATAAAAGGCGCGGACGTATACAGCGGCACCAATTATGCCCAGACCGACGCGCAGGGCAAATTCTCTATCACCGTGGACGCAGGGGCGGACCTGATCGTTGTGGCGAAAGGATATGAAAAAGCGTCGATCGCGGCTGCGGACGCGGCCGGCCAGCGCAGCATCCAGCTGAAAAAATCAGCGCTGATGTACGCCGAGGAAGATAAAGTGAACCTTGCTTTCCGTCAGGCGTACCAGGGCGATATCGTTGGCTCCGTTACCAAGCTGGATATCGCGGAGATACAGAAATACGACCACACCATCCGCCTGGAAGACGTGATCGCAGGCCGCTCCCTGGGCGTGCTTGGCAGCGACCGCATCAGGGGCCTCGGCCGCGGCATTTCCGTGGAAGATATCACGGGCAGCGGCACCGGCAGGCTGGTTTACGTGGTGGACGGCCTTCCCCGCGACATCGGCAACATGCGTTTGTCCGAAGTGGAAAGCATCACCATCCTCAAGGATGTGAACAGCGCTATCATGTATGGTACGTACGCGGTGAACGGTGTGGTGCTCATCACCACCAAACGCGGCGAAGCGTTCAAAAAACGCTCCGACTTCAGCCTCAACTACGGTATTTCCGCCCCGAGGGCATTGCCGAAGTACCTGAACTCGGCGGATTACATGACCTATTTCAACCAGGCCCGCATCAACGACGGGCTGGACCCGCAGTATACGGATGAAATGATCGAGAATTACCGCTCCGGCAATAAATACCGTTACCCGGACGTGGATTATTATTCCGACCAGTACCTGCGTTCTTTCAAAAACTATTATGACCTGAACGGCGAATTCTCCGGCGGCAACAACGTGGCGAAATACTACGCGAATGTTGGCTGGAACACCGCCGGCAGCCTGATGAACTTCGGCGAAGGCGCAAAAGGCAGGAACAACCGCTTCAACGTGCGCGGCAACGTGGACCTGAAAGTGAACGACTGGATCAATACCGCCGTGGACGTAGCCGGCATATTCACCAACGACAAGAGCGCGCGCGGCAACTACTGGTCAGGCGCGGCATCCACCAGGCCGTTTGAATACGCGCCGTTGCTGCCGATCAATCTCATCTCTCCCGACAATCCCCTGCTGATCGGCCGGAAAAACGACGTGAACGGGCAGTACCTGCTCGGCGGTGCTTCCAACCGCCTCACCACGCCGTTCGGCGACGGTTATTCAGCCGGCTCCGTTGACAGGGTTTCGCGCAACTTCGCATTCAACAACCGCGTGAACGTGAAGCTGGACAAGATCACCCCGGGGCTCTCTTTTCACACCAACGTGAGCTTCGACTATTTCGTGACCTACGATCAGACCATCGATAACGACTACTCCGTGTACGAGCCGACCTGGAGCGCCACGGCAGACAGCATCATAGACCTTAAACAATACGGTAAAGATTCCCGGCCCGGCACCCAGGTAGTAGGCAACTCCAGCTACCGCAGGAGGTTCGGCGCATACGGCATGCTGGCCTACGACAGAACGTTCAGCCAGCGCCATCACTTCACCGGCTCGCTGCTCGGCTTCCTGGGCAACTACAAGGTGGAAGGCGACTTCCAGGGCGTAAAGCTGGCGCATAGCGGCTTCAGGGTTGGTTATGCCTACGACAGGCGTTTCCTCGTGGACTTCAGCGGCGCTTATGTAAGCTCCGTGAAGCTGGCCGAAGGCAACCGCGGCTCATTGTCCCCCTCCCTGGGTCTTGCATGGGTGCTCAGCGAAGAAGATTTTATGTCCTCTTCCAAAAACGTGAATTACCTGAAGCTGCGCGCAACCGCCGGCGTCATGAATTCAGACTTCCTGATCACGAATTTCTTTTTATACGACAACCGTTATGCGGGCTCCGGCAGCTACAACTGGTTTGAAGGCGGAAGAAGCCGCAGCGGCATCGCTTCCAGCTGGGGCAGCAACCCCAACCTGGATTATTCACGCCGCAAGGAGATCAGCATCGGTGTGGACGGTCTCTTCTTCAACAAGGTATTGGGCATAAACGCCGGCGTGTTCTACGACATCTACGACGGGCTCGTGGTAAGGCCTACCACAAGGTACCCCAGCTTTTACACGGACTTCATCCCGTACGAGAATTTCGGCGCCAACATGTATAAAGGCGCAGAACTGGGTATTGACGTTACCAAATCCTTTGGCGACTTCACCGTGTTTGCCGGTGTGAACGTGCTGTACAATACATCGGAAATAAAAACGGTGGACGAGGTGTACAACAACGACTACCAGTACAGGAAAGGCAAAACCACCGACGGACGCTGGGGCCTGGAAGCGCTCGGCCTGTTCCAGGACGATGCGGAAATTGCCGCAAGCCCGGAACAAACTTTCGGTACCGTGAAGCCTGGCGATATCAAGTATAAAG
>CBINIO010000078.1:0-11693 GCA_966250725.1 uncultured Chitinophaga sp. | reverse complement strand
CGTCGGGCGCCATGCCGTATAGATTGGGCTTGCGGCCGCCGGTGCTGTCCACTTTCCCGTAATCGTTCACCAGCCCTTCCTGCAGCAGCTCGTTCAGCAAATGGGTCACCTTGGGCGTGGACGCGTTCAGCTCCTTCGCCAGGTCGGCAATGGTGGCGTTGTTGATGTTCGTGAAGTAGGCGATGATCTTTTTCTTCAGGCTCAGGTTCTTGTATGCCACTCCGCCCAGGGTCTCATTATTCAATTCTTCAAAGAATGTACTCATTGTCGGGGTAAGTGTTTTTAAAACAGTGATTCGCACAAAGATATTCTTTTTAAAAAAAATTAAAAACAATTTCTCCACAGCAGCAGCGGCGCAAACGTGATAAACCGGTCGGGTGGAAAATGTCATCCTCCCTAATATTATTTTGATTTCCAACAGAACTTACCAATCGATCAGGGTTAATTATTTCGTAGTTAAAAAAATAAATTAAAAAGTGCTTGTCTTTTAATAAATTTTATTCTTATTTAGAGGAATCATTCAAGCAATACATCGTACGCCTTATACCGTCCGAAATTTTTAACGCTAACGCCTATACGCCGGAATAATACGGGAACCGGCCCCGGGAAAATTAAAACACGTCATGAAGAGAAGGATGCGCAACGGCTTTCAATGGATGGTCCTGTTATTCAGCCTGGCAAGTTTACATACGAACGCGCAGCAGCGCACGGAGCTGCTGATCGTTGGCGGCGGCGCCAGCGGCACCATGGCCGGCATACAGGCCGCGCGCATGGGTGTACAGGCATTGGTGATCGAAGAAACGGGATGGCTCGGCGGCATGCTCACTTCCGCGGGCGTTTCGGCGATAGACGGCAACCATCGCATGCCCTCGGGGCTTTGGGGCGAATTCCGCGAACATTTATATAAATATTATGGTGGTCCCGCAAAAGTAGCGACCGGCTGGGTGAGCAACACGCTGTTCGAACCGCATGTCGGCAACCAGGTGCTGAAGCAGATGGCGGGGAAGGAAAAGAACCTCCGGATCAGCTACCATACCAGGTTCCGGTCGATCAAAAAAGAGAACGGCCGCTGGCTGGTGACGGTAATAAAAGGAAAAAAGACTGCCGTGATCGACGCTGCGCTGGTAATAGACGCCACCGAGCTCGGCGATGTAATGGCCGCCGCCGGCGCGAAATACGACATCGGCATGGACGCGCGGGAAGAAACGGGCGAAGCGCAGGCCCCTGCTGTTTCCAACGACATCATACATGACCTGACCTATGTGGTGGTGCTGAAAGATTACGGAAAAGGCGCGGACAAAACCATCCGCAGGCCGGAGGGTTACGACGCGAACGCGTTCAGGCACAGCTGCGACGTGTCCGACCCCGCCTCGTTCGACTCGCCGGACAACAATTGCAACAAAATGATGCAGTACGGCCGTCTGCCCAACAATAAATACATGATCAACTGGCCGAAAAGCGGCAACGATTATTATCTCAATATCATCGAAAAAACGCCCGCCGAACGCGAAGAAGCGCTGAAGGCCGCGAAGCTCCACAGCCTGCGTTTTATCTATTACCTGCAAACGGAGCTGGGCTACAAGAACCTTGGCATTGCAAACGATGAATTTCCCACAAAGGACAGGCTGCCCATGATCCCGTACCACCGCGAAAGCCGCCGTCTCAAAGGGGAAGCGCTGCTGACGGTGAACCATGTCGCCAAACCTTACGACCAGCCGCAGCCGCTGTACCGCACGGGCATCGCGGTGGGCGACTATACCATCGATCATCACCACGAAAAAAATCCGGCCGCGCCAAAGATCGATTTTGTGAAGATCCGCGTGCCTTCGTATAACGTGCCGCTGGGCAGTCTTTTACCAAAGAACGTTGACGGGCTCATCGTTGCGGAAAAAAGCATCAGCGTGACCAATATCGTGAACGGGGCCACGCGGCTGCAACCCGTGGTGCTCGGCATCGGGCAGGCGGCGGGCGCGCTGGCGGCGGTGGCGCTGAAAAAACACATCCAGCCGAAACAGGCCTCCATCCGCGAAGTACAACAGGCGCTGCTGGACAGCAAAGCGTACATCATGCCCTTCATCGATGTAAAGGCGGACGACCCGCACTTCGCCGCCATCCAGCGCATCGGCGCCACCGGCATTCTCAAAGGCACGGGTGTGCCTTACCAATGGGCGAACCAGACCTGGTTTTACCCAAACAATACCGCCACCCGCTACGAAGTAATGGACGGCCTGCGCGCCTATTACGAACCGCTCCGCACTTTCTGGGGCGCGTCCGGCGAGCCGCTCAGCCTGCAATTCCTGCTGGAGCTGTTTGAAAAATGCGGTAAAAAAATAAACCTGCAGCAAGCGCAGGCCGACTGGAAAAAATTATCCCTGCCCGGTACGCCCGCCGCTGAAGCCACGCTCAGCCGCGCCGCCGCCGCAGTGCTCATCGACCATTATCTTGATCCATTCCGGCGCAGCGTCAGCTTTGCCGGTCAATTGCAATGATCCACGGAACAAAAGAACAGATGAAATACAAGAATTTGGTATTAGGCCTCTGCCTGCTCACGGGCTGCGGCACCGGGGCCGGCAAACAGGAACCGCATCCCCGCAGGAACATCCTCTGGTTTGACGCTACGGCCAACTTCCAGCGTTTTACCGTGAAGGATTCCATCACGTATTACCTTGAAAGATCAAAGGACGCGGGTATTACCGACGTGGTGGTGGACGTGAAGCCGATCACCGGCGAAGTGCTGTACCCCAGCAAAATAGCGCCGGTGATGAAAGAATGGAAAGGGGAATATCAAAGCGGCGTGAAAGACCCGTCATGGGACATGCTCACCATATTCCTCGAAGAAGGGCACCGCATGGGCCTGAAAGTGCATGTGAGCGCGAACGTGTTCGTGGCCGGCCACAATCATTTCGACCGCGGCGTGGTGTACAGCGATTCTTCCAAAGCCGGCTGGCAAACCATCAGCTACCTGCCCGGCAAAGGATTCACAAAAATTTCCGACCAGAAGAACAAATATTCCGCCATGCTCAACCCCGCCAACCGGGACGTGCAGGAATACGAGCTGTCCATCCTCGAAGAGCTGGTAAAAATGTACCCCGGCCTGGACGGCATCATTCTCGACCGCGTACGCTACGATGCGCTGGCGGCGGACTTTTCAGACTACTCCCGCGAGGCGTTCGAAAAATATTCGGGCAAAAAGATCAACCGCTGGCCGGAAGATATCCTCTCATACACCAGCGGTGAAAAACCGGAAAAAGTAAAAGGCCCGCTTTTCAACCAGTGGATCGAATGGCGCGCGAAAGTGATCCACGATTTTATGTACGAAGCGCGCGACGTCATCAAAAAAGCGAACCCGGACATTGCTTTTGGCGACTACACGGGCAGCTGGTACCCCACGTATTACGAACTGGGCGTGAACTGGGCCAGCAAGGATTACGATCCGTCCAAAGAATTTCCCTGGGCTACGCCCGGTTATAAAAAATACGCGTACGCCGAAGCGCTGGACATTTTCACCACGGGCAACTATTACTTTGAAGTAACAAAGGAAGAAAAGAACAAGATCGACACGGGCAAGGTGAACCGTACGGAAGCCGCGCAAACAAAGGCCGCGGAAGACTGGTACACCGTGGAAGGCTCCGCCGACCTGGTGAACCGCCTTACTGGCCGCAAAATTCCCGTATACGCCGGTCTGTACGTGGAGCAGTACAAAGGTCATCCCGAACAATTCGTAAAAGCGATAAAAATGTGCCGCGAAAAATCGGACGGCGTCATGGTGTTCGATATCGTGCATATCATTAACTACGGCTGGTGGAATGAATTGAAGGAAGGATTGAAGAATTAAAGCAAGGCATTGACCCGCGAACTGCCGGTGTGCGCCGGCAGTTCGTCATGAACTTTTATATGAATAGAAGCAATAGTCTGGACGCCCTGCGGGGCTTTGCGATACTGGCAATGGTGCTGTCCAGCAGCATCGCGTTCGGCATTTTGCCGGCGTGGATGTACCATGCGCAAACGCCGCCGCCGTTCCACCAGTTCAAACCGGAAGTGCCGGGCCTCACCTGGGTGGACCTGGTGTTCCCGTTTTTCCTGTTCAGTATGGGCGCGGCCATACCGCTGGCCTTTCAGAAAAAGATCAAAGAACAAACGCCGGCATACAAGCTGATTGGGCTGATGCTGCAGCGGTTCGCGCTGCTGGTGTTTTTTGCCGTCTTTACTTTTCATGCGCGCGCATGGGTGCAATCGGGAACGCCGGGCGCAGCGGAGCAGCTGATCTCCATCGGCGCGTTCGTATTGCTGTGCGCGATGTTCATCAGGATGAAAACGCCCGTGCCGAAGATCATCGCGTTCGCGCTGGCGACCGCCTTTCTTTTTTACAAAAAGACCGACCTTTCGCGCAGCGACGTGATCATCGTGGTGCTGGCTAACATGGCCTTGTTCGGCACGCTTATCTGGTGGCTCACAGTCAAACGGCCTTTGCTGCGCATCGGCGTGCTGCCGTTTATCGCGGCGGTATTCCTCGCGGCGCAAACGCCGGACAGCTGGGCGAAAGCGGTGTACGACTGGAGCCCTTTGCCCTGGGCGTACAAGTTCTATTACCTGAAATACCTGTTCATCATCATCCCCGGCACGTTTGCGGGCGAGTGGCTGCAGCAGTCGCTGCCCGCGGGCAATACCACTGACAAACGGAAATGGAAGCTGATCGCCGCGGGCACTTTGGCGCTGGTGGTCATCAACCTCGTATTTCTTTTTAACCGGCAGCTGGTGCTGAACCTCGCCTTGAACATCGGGGTAGGGGCGGCGATGCTGTTCCTCGCGCGCAAGATGCTCAGTCCCATGTCTTCCTGGATGAATTATTTGCAGGCGGGCGTTTACCTGCTGTGGCTGGGTTTGTTTTTCGACTGCACGCAGGGCGGTATCAGGAAAGACCCTTCCAACTACAGTTATTATTTTGTGACCGGCGGCTTGTCGTTTTTAGTGATACTCGGTTTTAGCATTCTCGAATATTACGGCTACTGCAACCGCCTGATCCGTTACCTGGCGGCCAACGGCCGGAACCCGATGGTGGCGTACGTGGCGGGAAACCTGCTGCTGTTGCCCGTAATGCACCTCAGCGGGCTCATGAACGTATACCGCGATATGGACGCGAACGTGTGGCTGGGCGTGCTGAAAGGGCTGCTGTTTACCGGCGTCGTGTCGCAGATCACTATATTTTTTGTAAACCGGAAATGGTTCTGGAAAACATAAAACCTTAAAGATGTCATTAAGCATATTGGATATCGGGATCATTGCCGGCTACATTATCGCCATTCTTTTCCTTGGTTTTTATATCGCGAAAAAAGCGTCGAAAGACCTGCAGAGTTATTTTCTCGGCGGCAACAAAATGAAATGGTACATGCTCGGCCTGAGCAACGCTTCCGGCATGTTCGACATTTCCGGAACGATGTGGACGGTGAGCATTCTTTTTATTTACGGGTTGAAAAGCGCTTTCATTCCCTGGCTCTGGCCGGTGTGGAACCAGGTGTTCGTATTCGTGTACCTCGCCATCTGGATGCGCCGCTCCAATGTAATGACGGGGGCGCAGTGGATCACCTTCCGGTTTGGCGACGGCAAAGGAGCGAGGTTGTCGCACATCATCATCGTGATATTCGCCATCATAAGCGTGATCGGTTTTATCGCGTATTTTTTTGAAGGCATCGGCAAGTTCTGTACGGCCATTCTCCCCTGGGACCTGGCGGTGCAGATCGGTTCGGTGCATTTGTCCTCTGAAAGAAGCTACGCGCTGATACTTTGCATTCTCACTACGCTTTATACCATCAAAGGCGGCATGTACAGCGTGGTGGCCACCGAGGTGATGCAGTTCGTGATCATGACCATCAGCTGTTTTGTGATCGGTTACATTGCCTATACTTCGGTAACGGCGGAACAGGTGCAGGCGGCGATACCCGCGGGCTGGACGGACCTGGGCTTTGGCTGGAACCTAGGGCTGGACTGGGGGAACACGCCTTTCCCCGCAGTGAACGAAAAGATCGCCAGCGACGGTTTCGGGCTGTTCGGAATACTGATCATGATGATGCTGTTCAAAGGTATTTTTGCGTCCATCGCGGGGCCGGTACCGAGTTATGACATGCAGCGCGTGCTGAGCACCCGCACGCCCGGCGACGCGGCAAAAATGAGCTTTACCACCATCTGGGTGATGTATATCCCGCGTTATCTCATGGTAGCGGCGTTCGGCGTGCTGGCGCTGGTGTACATGCAAACGGAGCTGGGGGCGCAGGGCGGCAATATCGATTTTGAGAAGATAGCGCCGCTGGCTATCGCGAAGTTTGTGCCGGCCGGTTTCAAAGGTTTGCTGCTGGCGGGTTTGCTGGCTTCTTTCATGGGCACTTTTTCCGCTTTTGTGAATGCGGCGCCGGCATATATCGTAAACGACATTTATAAAAAATATATCAATCCCAACGGCTCCAACGAAAAGCTGATCCGCATGAGCATCCTGTCTTCGCTGGTGCTGGTGTGCATCGGTATACTGTTCGGCTTTATGGGCGCTTCGCTGAACAAGCTCACTTTGTGGATCACCTCGGCCTTGTACGGCGGTTATGCCGCCGCGAATTTCCTGAAATGGATCTGGTGGCGCTTCACCGGCTACGGGTATTTCTACGGCATGCTGTTCGGTCTTATCGGCAGCACCATCAAACTGTTCTTTTTCCCTGACATCGTGGACATTTACGTGTTCCCGGTCATCCTGCTGTTCTCTTTCGGCGGGTGTATCCTCGGCACGTACCTCTCGCCGCTGGTCAACCGCGAGGCCGTAAAAGCGTTTTATAAGCAGACCAATCCCTGGGGTTTCTGGGGGCCGGTCAAAAAAGAAGTGCAGGCCGAAGACCCGGGTTTTGTGCCGAACAAAGATTTTAAACGCGACATGTTCAACATCCTCACCGGCATCGTTTGGCAGATGGCGCAGGTGGTGATACCGATCTATTTTATGGTCCGCGAAAATTACCGGCTCCTCGGCTGGACGCTCATCTTCATCGCCACCACCTGGTTGCTGAAGAAAAACTGGTGGAACCGCCTGAAGGACGTGGACGAACAATATAAAAAACAGCAGGCATGAAACAGCTCATCATAACAGCGATCGCTTTGCTGCCGGTATTTTCCGGCATGGCGCAATCCATCGACAGCTCGTTCGACAATACGCATTACCGGGAAAGGATGGCGCTGTTCGCCACGCTGCCCGCGCAGAAAAAGGCAATCGTTTTCCTCGGCAACAGCATCACCGAAGCGGGAAAATGGAACGATATCCTGCCCGGCCGCCCGGTGCAGAACCGCGGCATCAGCGGCGACGTGACCTATGGCGTGCTGAACCGTCTTCCGCAGATCATCGCCGCCAGGCCCGCGAAAATATTTTTGCTCATCGGCGTGAACGATCTCAAACGCGGAACGCCGCCGGAAATAGTGGCGCGGAATATCGAAAGGGCGGCGGAAATGATAAAAACGGGTTCTCCCAGAACAAAGGTCTACCTGCAAAGCATACTGCCCGTCAACGATACCGCGCTGACGGCGGGTTTCAAAAAAGTAACGAACGCCAACGTGGCAAAGCTGAATGAAGCGGTGAAAAAAATTGCGGCGGAGAAGAAATACACTTTCGTAAACCTTCACGAAGTATTCGCCGACGAAAAAGGCCAGCTCAAGATCACGGAAACGCCGGACGGCCTGCATTTGCGGGCGGCCGCTTACCCGGCATGGGTACGTTACCTGCAAACAAAAAAATACCTGTAATATGAAGCGGTTCATCCTCGCCCTCTGCCTGCTTCCGCTTGCCGGCACGGCGCAAAAGAAAACAGACAGCAGCTACGCCAACTGGTATTACCAGGACAGGATGAAGCTCTACGACCAGCTGAACGGGCAACGCGCGGACATTCTTTTCCTCGGCAACAGCATCACCGAAAGAGGCGAATGGCACGAGCTGCTGCCCGGCCGGAAAGTATCCAACCGCGGCATCGGCGGCGACAACACCTTTGGCGTGCTCGCCCGGCTGGACGGTGTGATCAGCCAGCGGCCCAAAAAGATCTTCCTGCTGATCGGCATCAACGACATCGGCCGCGGCCTGCCCACGGAAATGAGCCTGAACAACTACCGGCGGATACTGGAACGGCTTACCAAAGCGCTTCCCGGAACAAAGATCGTCGTGCAAAGCGTGCTGCCGCTCAACGAACAAAAGCTGCCGTACGCCTATCTGAAAGGCAAGGCGCATATGGTAAAAGCGATCAACGAAGGCATTGTGAAGTTGGCGGAAGAATATCACCTCACATATCTCAACCTCCACGAGCTGTTCGCGGATGAGAAAGGCGAGCTGAAAGCGGATTATACAAAAGACGGCATCCACCTGCTGCCGGCCGCTTATGTGGATTGGGTGAACTGGTTAAAAACAAAAAAACAGTTGTAGCATGAAGATAACCGGCACTTTCCTCGACGAGATCAGTCACGACATCCCTCACCAGAACTGGGGCAGGGAAGAGTGGGACCGCGATTTCGCGCATATGAAAGCCGTGGGCATCGATACCGTGATCCTTATCAGGAGCGGCTACCGGCGTTTTATTACGTACCCTTCCCCCTACCTGCAAAAACAGTTCGGCTGCTACGAGCCGCCGGTAGACCTGGTGAAAATGTACCTCGAGCTGGCGGACAAACACGGCATGCAGTTCTATTTCGGGCTGTATGATAGCGGCCTGTATTGGGACAGCGGCAACATGCAGCACGAGATAGACGCCAACCGCTTCGTGATCGACGAAGTATGGCGGCAATACGGCCACTACAAAAGTTTTCGCGGCTGGTATCTCAGCATGGAGATCAGCCGCAGGACGAAAGGCGCCGTAGAAGCCTTTTCAACGCTCGGCAACCAGTGCAAAGCCGTCAGCAACGGCCTGCCCACTTTCATTTCCCCCTGGATCGACGGTAAAAAGGCCGTGATGGCCGCTTCCGCCGGTCTTACCAAAGCCGACGCCGTTTCCGTGGACGAGCATGAAAAAGAATGGAGCGAAATATTCGAAGGTATTCGCGGCGCGGTGGATGCCATTGCTTTCCAGGATGGACATATCGATTATCATGAGCTGCCCGATTTTTTTGCCGTCAACAAAAAAATGGCCGGCAAATTCGGCATGCAATGCTGGACGAACGCGGAATCTTTTGACCGCGACATGCCCGTCAAGTTCCTGCCCATCAAGTTCGAAAAGTTGAGGTTGAAGCTGGAAGCCGCCCGCATGGCCGGTTACGATAAAGCTATCACATTCGAGTTCTCACATTTTATGAGCCCGCAGTCTGCCTACCTGCAAGCCGGGCATTTATATAACCGATATCGCGAATACATCGCCGGATTAAAATAACGCATCGAAATTTCATGAAACAATTAGCCGATCTGTATAAACGGGAATTACTGGACAACGTGCTGCCTTTCTGGATCGCCCACTCTCGCGACGAGGAACAGGGCGGGTTTTTTACCTGTCTTGACCGGCAGGGGAAAGTGTTTGATACAGATAAATTCATGTGGCTGCAGGGCCGCGAAGTATGGATGTTTTCCATGCTCTACGATAAAGTAACGCCGGACCCGGCGTGGAAGAACATGGCGCTGCTGGGCGCCGGCTTCCTCGAAAAGCATGGCCGCGATGAGAACGGCAACTGGTATTTTTCCACCACCCGCGAAGGCAAACCGCTCATTCAGCCCTACAATATTTTTTCCGATTGTTTTGCCGCCATGGGCTTTGGCGCTTTATACAAGATCGAGCCCAACCCGGCGTACCATACCATCGCGAAAGAGACCTTTGAAAATATCCTCCGAAGGAGAAACGATCCGAAAGGCAAATACACGAAAAACGTTCCCGGCACACGCCCGCTGAAGAACTTCGCGCTGCCCATGATCCTGTGCAACCTTTCGCTGGAGCTGGAACATATCCTGGGAAGTGACAAGGTGAACGAATTTATTCCCGAAGTGCTGCATGAGGTGATGAACGTGTTTTATCACAAAGAGACAGGTCTTGTGCTCGAAAACGTGCTGGCGGACGGCAGCTTTTCCGACAGCTTTGAAGGCCGTCTGCTGAATCCCGGTCATGCCATCGAGGCGATGTGGTTCATCATGGACCTGGCCGTGCGCCTGAACGATCCGCTGCTGGCCCGCAAAGCCTGCGACATCGGCCTGCGCATGCTGGAATACGGCTGGGACAAAGCGCACGGCGGCATCTTTTATTTCATGGATATTCACAACCACCCGCAGCAACAGCTCGAATGGGACCAGAAGCTCTGGTGGGTGCACCTGGAAACCCTTGTATTCCTCGCCAAAGGCTGGCAGCTGACGGGCGACGAAGCCTGCCGCAGCTGGTTCGAAAAAGTGCATGCGTACACGTGGGAGCATTTCCGCGATAAGGAATACCCCGAATGGTTCGGCTATCTCGACCGCCAGGGGCAGCCGCTGCTGCAGCTGAAAGGCGGCAAATGGAAAGGATGTTTTCACGTGCCGCGCGCGCTGTACCAGGTATGGCAAACCCTTGAAAACGCCCCGGCATTTCAAGTTGCGCCGACAATTGTTTAAATTAGTCGTTATGAGACCGATATTCATACTCCTGCTGCTTTTTACCTGCGCAGCGCAGGCCCAGCAAAGGATTACTTACAGCATTAAAGGCAACGACACGCTTTACATGGACCAATACGCGCCTACGGCGACGCCCAACGGCATGAGCATCATGTTCGTGCACGGCGGCGGTTTCACCGGCGGCGACCCCGTGAACCAGAAACCGTTTGCCGAAGGCATGCGTAAAAGAGGTTATAACGTATTCGTGATCTCGTACCGCCTCTATCTGAAAGGCGGCGAATTTGGCTGCAACACCGTTACGCCGGTAAAGCTCAAAGCCATCAGCACCGCCGTGGAAGATGCCGCCGACGCCGCGAAATACATTCTGTCGAATGCGGCCGATCTCAAAGTAGACCCGGCGAAATTTTTTATCGCAGGCAGCAGCGCAGGCGCCGAAACCATCCTGCAGCTGATGTACAATCCCTGGGCGTCTGTGGACAAAGCCCGCTACGACTACTTTGCCACACCGCGTTTCAAAGGCGCGATGGTGTTCGCCGGCGCGCTGATAGACATCAACACGCTGACGCAGGACAACTGGGTGCCCATGCTGCTCATGCACGGCACCAAAGATCAGCTGGTGCCTTACGGCACGGCATCGCACCATTACTGCCGCGCCAATACCGACGGCTGGATGATGATGTTCGGCTCCAAAACGATCCTCGAACAGGGCGAAGAATGGAACAAACCGGTACGCCTCTATACCTACACCGGCAGGGGGCACGAAGTAGCGAACTTCATGTTCCGCGAGTTCGAAAAAATGGACGCTTTTATGCAGGATGTCATGCGAGAGTCCGTGAAACCCGAAGATATAGTGATCGCGCAGGCGGCGAAATAAATTGCGGCGAAATGCTCCTGAAGCTCTGCCTGGTGGCGGGGCTTTTTTGTTAAAGCAGCTTTGCCAGCTCGTCCGGCGGCGGCAGAATTTCTTTCATCGACTGTGGTACTTCATTAGTGAGTTTATAAGAGCTTACTCCCATCGGTTTGTCGATGTTCCGGATGGCATATTCGACCACGTTATTGTTTTTCTCTTTGCAAAGAACGATGCCGATGGAAGGTTGCTCGTGCGGCAGCCTAACCATATCGT
>CBINIO010000077.1:0-11757 GCA_966250725.1 uncultured Chitinophaga sp. | reverse complement strand
CGTAAAGCTGCTCGGCGGCGCTACCGTGAAGTTCGCTGAAGACTGCGTAGGCGAAGCCGCCGAAAAGGCCGCCGCCGGCCTGCAGCCCGGGGAAGTGCTGCTGCTGGAGAACCTCCGCTTCCACAAACAGGAAGAAAAGGGCGACAAGGCCTTCGCGGAACAGCTCTCCAAACTGGGCGACGTGTATGTGAACGACGCCTTTGGCACCGCGCACCGCGCGCACGCTTCCACCGCGGTGATCGCCGGGTTTTTCCCGGCGGACAAAAAAATGTTCGGACTCCTGATGGAAGCCGAAACCTCCAGCGCCGAAAAAGTGCTGCACAGCGCCGAAAAGCCTTTCACCGCCATCCTCGGCGGCGCCAAAGTGAGCGACAAGATACTCATCATCGAGAACCTGCTCGCCAAAGCGAACAACATCATCATCGGCGGCGGCATGGCTTACACTTTCCTGAAAGCGCAGGGTAAAGAGATCGGCAATTCCCTCGTGGAGAACGACAAGCTGGACCTCGCGCTGGAGCTGCTTGCCAAGGCAAAATCGCTGGGCGTGCAGCTGCTTATCCCCGAAGATTCGGTAGCGGCGGATAAATTCGCCGCGGACGCCAATACGCAGACCGTGTCCAACGACAACATCCCTGCCGGCTGGATGGGGCTCGACATCGGGCCGAAGTCCATCGCGAAATTCAGCGAAACGATCGCCGCTTCAAAGACCATTCTCTGGAACGGGCCGATGGGCGTGTTTGAAATGCCTGCCTTCCAGGGCGGCACCAAAGCCGTGGCAGAGGCTATCGTGAAAGCCACCGCAGGCGGCGCGTTTTCACTGGTAGGGGGTGGCGACTCCGTGGCCGCGGTAAACCAGTTCGGCCTGGCGGACAAAGTGAGCTACGTGTCCACCGGCGGCGGCGCCATGCTGGAGTATTTTGAAGGAAAAGTGCTGCCGGGCATCGCTGCTATCAAATAATCACACGTTCGTTACCGCATACGTATTTTGAAGAAGCGGCGCTGCCCGGCATCGCCGCGATCAAACCGTAACGCATACTTTACCGCATACAAAAAGGCGCCGCGATCAATTTCGCGGCGCCTTTTTTATGTTCGGCCGAAGCCGGGTTTATTTTTAATGCCGATGCGGGTGTCAACCGCCGAAGTGTGCGACGCAACGGCGGCCCCATCGGGCTTTGCCGCCGGGCTCCCCCACCTTTTCATGCATTAAGCCTTACTGCCTTCCGCAAAATATTTGTGGAAGTAAGGGATCGTTTCGATGCCTTTGTAAAAATTGGCGAGGTCGTATTTTTCGTTGGGTGAATGCAGGTTGTCGCTGTCAAGCCCGAAGCCCATGAGCACGGTTTTCAGCCCCAGCACTTTTTCGAACAGCGCCACGATGGGAATGGAACCGCCGCCGCGCACGGGTATGGGCTCTTTGCCAAAAGTGGCCGTGATGGCCTGGCTGGCGGCTTTGAACGCGAGATGGTCCGTAGGCGTTACATAGGGAGAGCCGCCATGGTGCGCGGTCACCTTTATTTTTACGGACTTCGGCGCGATCTTTTCAAAATGCGCTTTGAACAGGTCGGAGATCTTCACCCAGTCCTGGTTGGGCACCAGGCGCATGGAAATTTTCGCGAAAGCCTTTGCAGGCAGCACGGTTTTGGCGCCTTCGCCGGTATAGCCGCCCCAGATGCCGTTCACTTCCAGCGTGGGCCTGATGCCGGTGCGCTCGATGGTGGTATAGCCTTTTTCGCCCCACAGCTCGTCCACGCCAAGGTCTTTTTTATACGCCGCTTCGTCGAAGGGGGCCTTGTTGAGCTTCTCGCGTTCGGCCGCGCTCAGCTCCTGCACGCCGTCGTAAAAACCGGGAATGGTCACATGGTTGTTCTCGTCGTGCAGCGAAGCGATCATTTTGGCGAGAATGGTGGCGGGATTGGCCACCGCGCCGCCGTACACGCCGGAGTGAAGGTCGCGGTTGGGGCCGGTCACTTCCACTTCCATATAAGAAAGGCCGCGCAGGCCGGTATCGATGGAGGGCGTGTCGAGGCTGATCATGGAAGTGTCCGAGATCAGCACCACGTCCGCTTTCAGGCGTTCTTTATTGTCGTTCAGGAAAATGCCGAGGTTGTTGGAGCCCACTTCTTCTTCCCCTTCGATCATGAATTTAATATTGCAGGGCAGGGTGTTGGTCCGCATCATGGTCTCGAACGCCTTCACATGCATGTAAAACTGGCCTTTGTCGTCGCAGGCGCCGCGCGCGAAGATCTTCCCGTCCTTGATCACCGGCTCGAAAGGAGGGCTGGTCCAGAGATCGAGCGGGTCGGGGGGCTGCACGTCGTAGTGGCCGTACACGAGTACGGTAGGAAGGGAGGGATCGATGATCTTTTCGCCGTAAACGATCGGGTGGCCCGCGGTGGGGCAAACTTCCACTTTTTCGGCCCCGGCTTCCACCAGTCTTTGCTTCACCGCTTCAGCACAGCGTTTTGTATCTTCATTATGCCGGGAATCCGCGCTTACAGAGGGGATCCTCAACAGTTCCAGCAGCTCGTTCAAAAAACGGTCTTTGTGCTGGGCCTGGTAATCTTTCCAAACTTGCATGATTGAGCTATTAAACGTTCACAATGGACGCAATTTAAAGGAAAATGCACTACCGGCCCGCCCGCAAATAAAAATGGGCATAAAAAAGAAGCGCCGTGCGGGCGCTCCGGTCCGGGTCATATCGGGAGAATCGTTACGAGATCAGTTTCTGGCGCAGCAGGAACTCGAGCTTCTCGTTCACGTCCAGCAGTTTTTCGGTCAGTTCCCTGTTCTCTTTGCGAAGCGCGTACACTTCGTACGCCTTTTCGATGTTATGACGAAGCTCTTCGTCGTTCCAGGGCTTGGAGAAATATTTGTACACCTGTCCCTTGTTGATCGCATCTATCACGGCATTGATGTCTGCATAGCCGGTGAGCAGGATGCGGATCGGTTCCGGGTATTTTTTGAGAATGCTCTCAAAAAATTCGATCCCCGTCATTTTGGGCATACGTTGATCCGATATAATGATGTGAAAATCATGTTCTTCCAGCAATTTATAAGCATCATCCGCAGATTCGGCCGTTTGAACGGTGTATATCCTCCTGAATGATGCCTTAAATGCATTCAGGTTATGTATTTCATCATCGATATAGAGGATGTGAATGTGTTGTGCACTCATTATAATGAAGTAGACTAATGTAATTTAATAAAAATAAATGAGTTAGAAACAACGAACTGTTGAGCGAGCGTCAAAACCGGATACACAGGCATGAACATACCCTGTAACTTCAGACCGTAATTGAACAAAACGTATTCATCCACGGGAAATCCGGGTCAAACATAGATATTTTTTAACATTCGGCTTTCAACTTTCTGCTGACCGATTATATGTAATTGGTAACCGCTGGAACTTGCCCGGTAACCGTTCCGGTTTGAACCTTGTTTTGCGCTTTCCGTTATTTCTTGTAGGTTTGGTAGTACTGGTAACCTAACATCATTAAAAAAAGATAGAATATGAAAACTGGAATCATTGTAATCATTGTCCTGGTACTACTGGGCTTTTTCGGTTGCAGCAAGTACAATGGATTGGTGAAGAAAGACGAAGTGGTGCAGAAGGCGTGGGGGAACGTGGAAACGCAATACCAGCGCAGGGCCGACCTGGTGGACAACCTGGTGAGCACGGTGAAGGGCTCCGCCAATTTTGAGCAGGAAACGCTTACACAGGTGATAGAAGCGCGTTCCAAAGCCACCTCCGTTCAGATCAATGCCAACGACCTGACCCCTGAAAAGATCCAGCAATTCCAGCAGGCGCAGGGCCAGTTGAGCGGCGCGCTCAGCAGGCTGCTGGTGTCCGTTGAAAAATATCCCGAGCTGCGTACCACAGAACAGTTCCAGACGCTGATGGCGCAGCTGGAAGGAACGGAGAACAGGATCGCGGTTTCAAGGAACGATTTCAACAGCGCCGTGAACGAGTTCAACAGCAGCGTACGCACTTTCCCGAACAACCTCATCGCCGGCCTCGGCGGCTTCTCCGCGAAAGGTTATTTCAAATCGGCGGAAGGCAGCGACAAAGCGCCGAAGGTCGATTTCGGTTCCAAATAATCAGTCATACCCTTCCAACGGCGGATGAAGCATAGCCTCGTCCGCCGTTGGTCATATCCTGTTTGTAATGAAATTATTTTCATTCAATAAAAAAGAGTTGTTCTCCGAACCCGAGAAAGAACGGCTCATCCAGGCCATTCGCCACGCGGAACGGCTTACCTCCGGCGAAATACGCCTGTTCGTGGAAAGCCGCTGCGAATACGTGGACCCCATGGACCGCGCGCGCGAAGCGTTCCTGGCGCTTGGTATGGACAAAACAAAACAACGCAACGGCGTACTGCTGTACATCGCGCTGCGCGATCACCAGTTCGCCATCCTGGGCGACCAGGGCATACACGACAAGGTAGGGAACGACTTCTGGCAGAAAGAGGCCCTGCTGCTCAAAACACATTTTTCTTCTCACAAGATCATTGAAGGCATCGAAGTATGCGTGAAAGAGATCGGCGAATCCCTGTATCATTATTTCCCTTACGAATCCGGCGACCAGAATGAGCTGCCGGATGATATCGTATTCGGGAGATAGGAACAGCAATGATTCATAAGCACAATACAATGAAGTTTACCCGCTGGTTATTATTATGGGGTCTGGTACTGACAGGATTAAGCGCCATTGCACAACAGATCCCGCAAAAACCTAATCCGCCCCGCCTGGTGAACGATTTCGCCGGCGTACTGCTCCGCTCCGAGGTCGATGAACTGGAAAGGAAGCTGGTGGCTTACGACGACAGTACTTCCACACAGGTCGCCATTGTGCTGGTGAAAACCACGGGCGACTACGACATTGCAGAATACGGCCTCAAGATCCTCCGCGAATGGGGCATCGGCGGCGCCAAAAACAACGGCGTGCTCATTCTGGCCGCCATCGACGACCGCAAGCTGCGGATCGAGACGGGCTACGGCATGGAAGGCCCGGTGCCCGACGCGGTGGCCTTTGGGATTATCAACAAGGTATTAAAGCCCCACTTCCGCGACGGACACTATTACCAGGGACTGGAAGAGGCTACGGACGATATTATCGCGGCGGCTGCCGGAGAATATAAAGGCGTTCCCCGCAGCACACGCAGCGGCGACGGCCCCGGCGGAGGCAGCATCTTCGGGATCATTATCCTGATCATCATTATCCTCCTGTTCATCAGCCGCGGAGGCGGTGGCGGTGGCCGCGGTGGAGGCAGGGTCATCAGCCGCAGGGGCGACAGCGTATTCGGCGGTCTTCTCGGCGGCATGATCGGCAGCACCCTTGGCGGCGGCGGTGGCTGGTCTGGCGGCGGAGGCGGCTGGTCCGGCGGTGGCGGTGGTTTTGGCGGCTTTGGCGGCGGCTCCGGCGGCGGAGGCGGCGCAAGCGGCAGCTGGTAACGGTATTATCAAAGCAGATCTTCGCCGGTCCCGCGGTTGATAGTAAAAAATTACCGTCGGCATACAGGCGTTAAAATCTGTTTTATGGTCCTGCATATTCTTAACGGAGACGCTACGCGCTCCATCTTCAGGCATAGCGGCATCGGCGGGGACGTGATCGTGTGGCGGGAAATGCTCTGCGAAGGCAGAACGCCCGCCACACGGGACATGCCCCGCTTTTTTGAGGAACGCGCCGCTTTCCTGCAGCAAGCTTACGGCATCGACAGCGTTTCCTATCTCTCCGAAGCGGAACGCGACCGGCAAAAGCTGCAAAACGCCGCCGGTTACGAAGAGATCGTGCTCTGGTTCGAATTCGATCTTTTTTGCCAGGTGAACCTGGTGTTCGTATTGTTTTACCTCACACAACTTTCCGTCCAATTACCGCGCATCAGCCTCGTTCAGCTGGACCGTCACCCGGAAGTGCCGAATTTCCGCGGCATGGGCATGCTGCAATCCCGGCATCTACCGCCCTTGTTCGCGGCGCGTACGCATCTTCAGCAGGAAGATATCGACCTGGCGCGCGAAGTGTGGGAAGCATACAGCGCGGGCGATCCGCAGGCGCTGGAAATGCTCAGCCAGCGGCCGGGCCGTGGCCTGCCGTATCTCGGCAAAGCCTTGCAGGCGCATCTGAAACGTTTGCCCAATACCGCCAACGGGCTGAATGCGGTGGAACATTTTTTCCTGGACAGGCTGGCGCTGGGGAAGCTCCGCGAGCGCGATCTCTATTACCAGTTTTGGGATGAGCTGAAGATCTACGGTTTTGGCGATTTTCAGCTGGACGTGTACCTGAACCGGCTGCAGCAGGCCGGCGTGGTAAAACGCGAAGACGAAATGCTCGGCATTACCGAGCTGGGAGAAGAAGTATTGAAGGGAGAAACGGATTATCACGCTTTCGCTTCCAGCCGGAACCTCTGGCTTGGCGGCATCCCGCTGGAGAGCACGCCCTGGCGCTGGGACGAAGACGAAGGCAAAGTGGCGCATGTTTGAGAGGCAACCTTACGGCCGTTTTTGCCGTATACATCTCAAAACACCACACTTATGAAAAATTTGCACGTTTGGGCGCTCGTAGTAATGGGATTTTTTTGCGCGTTTGCGGTAGCTTGTAAAAAGGATAAGGAAGAAGATGCACCGAAAATGTACAAAGTGACCAATGCCCCCATGACCGGTGACCAGGAAAATCCCGCGGTAGCCACCACCGCCACCGGCAGCTTCGATGCGTCCTACAATCCCGAGAGCAAACTGTTCACCATCACGGTACGCTGGCAGGGCCTGAGCGGCAACGCCACCCTGATGCACATCCACGGCCCCGCCGAGCGGGGCACCAATACGGGTGTGATCCAGAACTTCGCCACACTGTTCGCCTCGGCGCCCTCCGGCAGCTTCACGACCAATTTCACCATCAACGGCACCACGCAAACCGAAGCGGACCTGCTGGCGGGCAAATGGTACGTGAACATTCACACCGCGGCCCATGGCGGCGGAGAGATCCGCGGGCAGATAGAACTTACGCTCCAGTGAGATAAAGGCCGGCTATAAAAAAAGGCAGCCGTTCCGTTTGGAATGGCTGTCTTTTCGATCCCGGTGTTTGGCGGAATGGTGATCAAAGAACAATCTGTCGTTCGATCCCGGCATCTGGCGCGAAAAATAATGACGAAGAACGATCCGGAAGGATGTCTTTTAAAAAACCGTGAACAATAAATAACAAATGACGGTCGCGGCAATTGCTTCACGTGACCGTGGAAGGGCTGCTGCTACGGCGGCCCTTTTTATGTCCTCACCCCCATGCATTCAACAAAAACCGAATCCAGTTCCTGCTCGTAATATTCGCAATATCCTCTTCCGCATAGCCACGCTGCCGCAGTATTTCCGGCACTTTCTGCAATCCTGCGATGGTGCCGAGGTCATACGGAGACTGTTCCGTGCCGAAAGCGCCGTCGAGGTCGGAGCCGATGGCGGCGTGCCGGCTGTTGCCCGCCAGCTGGCAGATGTGATCGATCTGGTCCACGACCTTTTCCATGCTTACGCCCATTTTTTCAGGAGTGCTTTGCCCGCGTACCCAGCCGGGAGTGAGCATCCAGGCGTCGAGGGCGGTGCCGATCACCGCGCCGCGCGAAATGAGGAGAGAAAACTGCTCGTCGGAAAATTGCCGGTTGTGCGGCACGATCGCCCGGCTGTTGTGATGGCTGGCCCATACGGGGCCGGGGAAATGGTCCATCGCTTCAAAAAAACTTTCGTCGCAGAGATGCGTGGCGTCGAGGATGATGCCGAGGCGTTCCATTTCTTTGAGCAGCGCGCGGCCTTTGGTGCCCAGTCCGCCAGTGGAATCGGTGCCGTAAGCGTACACGCCGGGGCCGTAGTGGGCCGGGCCGATGGCGCGCAGGCCGGACGCGTAGGCTTTTTCCACGCAGGCGAGCTCAAAAAAGGAATCCGCTCCTTCAAGACTAAGTATAAAACCGATGGGCAGCGAACCGGTGTCTTCCGCGTGCTCCCATAATTTGATATGCGCGTTGAGCTCGGCGGCATTGGTGATCTGCACCATTTCGCCTCGCTCCACCATGGCCTGGTACCAGGCCAGCTGGCCCTGCGTTTGCGCCCAGGCCTGCTCCTGCGAATGCCAGCCGGGCAAAGGATTGTCAAGCCCCACGTACCGCGCGATCTGCGTGGCTACGCACAAGCCTACACGGCCTTTGCGCATTTCGGGAAGCGACACGGTGCCGCGCCCGCGGTCGGGTTTATCGGTAAGGTCTTTTTCGCGGTCGCGGATGGCCTGTATGGATTTGGTAAGGTCGCGGTTCCACTCCAGGGCGTTCATGCTAAGGTCGAGGTGCGCGTCGAAAATGAAAGGTTGCATTGTTATTCGGGTGTTGAAAGATGTACTATGTCAATCTTCCTGCCGCGGGCTATTGCCCAGGCGCCGGCGTGAGCGCCGTTTTCGATCACCTGCGCTTCGTTGTACAACGCAACGGTAGGGCACACATGCCAGGGTGTGCCCATCAGCACGTCGCCCACTTTCAGTTTGTCCGCATGCGGCGTTCTCACCACCAGGTGCTCCTCGCTTTGCGAAATCACTTCGTACTCCGGCAGCTCGTGAAAGAACACGCGTTTGGCGACCGGGTTCTCGGCGGACACGGCTTTGTGCCCGAGGTCCAGCGTTATGTGGCCTTCCATGGGTTTGGACAGCACGCGGGTGAGCAGCAGCGCGGCAGGAACAAAATCCTGCTCGGGCAGACCGGTGGCGTAACCTTCGTCCCAGAGCAGGCAGGTTCCGGGGCTGAGCATTACGCCGCTGCGGCGCGCGTGTACCGGGAAGGTGGGCGTACCGCCCGCGATGATCTCCGGGTATTCCATTTTTTCCGCGAGCGCGGCCACCGGCGCGAATGCTTCGTCACATTGCGCGCTGCGTTTGGCGAGGTCGGCTTCGCGGATGTGACCGTCGTACACGTGAAGGCCGCGGCAGAACACATACGGGAGCTGACGCAGCTGTTCGTACAGCGCAAAGGCTTTGTCAGGCTCAATGCCCGTGCGGTGCATGCCGTTGTCTATATCGATGTACACGCCGGCTTTGGCGTTGATATTGGCAAAGATGCGGTCGATAAGCACGGCGGAAGCGGGATTGTCCACCAGCGAAGCGAACGAGGTGTTGGGGAAACGTTGGATGAGCGCGGCGTAGGCTTCGGCGACCGGGGAATTGAGCTGGTACGCGATCACGATGTCCTTTGCACCGGCTTCCGCGAGCATCACGGCTTCCGCGTATGTGGCGCATTTGAACCGCGTGATGCCTTTCGCCAGCTGCATTTGCACGACGGGCGCCATTTTATGGGTTTTCACATGGGGAACGAGCCTTTGCGGGCCGCCGGCCATCGCGATCATTTTGTCGATGTTGCGCGCTACTTCCTCTTTGAATACCAGCAGCGCCGGCGAGGCGATGTTGTTGCGATAGTCAGGTTGCATGTGCGTCAGTCTTCCAGTTCAAAAACAGCTTCGATCTCCACCGTGATGTTGTCCGGCAGCGAACCCATGCCCACGGCGCTTCTTACGCCTACGCCGTTATCCGGCCCCCATACTTTCACGAACAGTTCGCTGCAGCCGTTGATCACGTAGGGATGTTTGCCAAAGTCCGGCGTGGCGTTCACCATGCCCAGCACTTTTATCACCCGTTTGATCTTGTTGAGGCTGCCAAGCTGGGCCACAAGCGTGGACAGGATAGTAAGTCCCACCTGCTGCGCGGCGAGTTTGGCGCCATCGGCATTTACGTCGAGACCGGCCTTGCCGTTCAGCAGCGTGCCGTCAGGCAATACCGGGCCGTGGCCGGACACGTACACGAATTTACCGACGATCAGTAATGGCTTGTAAACCCCTTTGGGCGCGGGTGCGGGAGGAAGCTGAAGTCCGAGCGATTCAAAATTGGCTGCTGCGTTCATCACGAATTTTATTTTAAAGGTATCAATAAATTGATGTAATCACACAAAATGCTGCAGCACCAGCACGCCGGCAAGACCGCTGAGCGATACGATGGTTTCCATTACGGACCAGGTGGAGAAGGTCTGCTTCAGGCTGAGGTTAAAGTACTCCTTGAACAGCCAGAAACCGCCGTCGTTCACATGCGAGAACATGAGGCTGCCCGCGCCGATGGACAATACCATCAGCTCGGGATGCACCGTTTGCTGCTGGATCAGCGGCAGCAAAATGCCCACGGTGGTAAGACCCGCTACCGTGGCCGATCCTACGCATACGCGGATGGTGGCGGCAATGATCCAGCCGAGCACCAGCGGCGACACCGGCAAGTGGCTCAGCGACTGCCCGATATAAGTATTGATGCCGCCGTCCCTTATCACCTGCATGAACACGCCAGAGCCCGCGATGATGAGCATGATGGGCGCCACTTCCTTGAACGCGTTCTCCATGGATTTCATCACCTGCTTCATCGTTTGCCCGCGGCGCAGACCGAGGAAATACGCGGCGGCGAGCACGGACAGCAGCATGGCGATATTCGGGTCGCCGATGATGGCGATGAACCGTTTGAACGCGCTGCCGTCCTGCAGTACGGGATCGAGCGCGGTGGTAAGGGTAAGCAGGATGAGTGGAAGCATGGCGGTGGCCAGGCTGATGCCAAGACCGGGCAGCTCATGCGCTTCACGCTGATGGATATTGAACATGCCCTGCCCCGGGGTGACGTTTATTTTTTTAAGCGTGCTGCCAAACAGCGGCCCGGCCAGCGCGATGGTCGGTACCGCGAGGATGAGGCCGTACACGAGCGTTTTGCCGAGGTCCGCCCCCAGCTGCTGGCAAAGCGCGGTAGGGGAAGGGTGCGGGGGAAGAAAACCGTGCGCGGTGGACAATGCGGATATCATCGGTATGCCGATGTAAAGCAGCGGCAGGCGGGTGGAAGCGCCCGTGGCGAAAATGAGCGGCACTACGATTACGAAGCCGGCTGTGTAGAACATGGGAATGCCCACGAGCAGCCCGGCCAGCGCCATGCCCCACTGGATGTACCGCATACCGAAAAGATGCACCATCGACGTGGTGATCTGCTGCGCCGCGCCGCTGTCCGCCACGATCTTTCCGAGCATGGCGCCAAAGCCGAGAATGGTGACGAGCGAGCCCAGCGTGTTGCCGATGCCGCCGGAAATGGCGCTACCGATCTGCGCTCCGTCCATTTTGCAGGCGAGTGCGAGCAGCACGCTCACGACGAGGAACGAAATAAAAGTATCGAGCTTGACCCATACGATCAGCGCAATAAGCAACAGGATAGCCAGCAGAACGAGTAATAAGGGTGAGATCATAGAGACGGTGGAATTTAATGCTACCCAATATAGGGAACTTGCCCGGGAAATCCGACCCGCATCGGATGAGCATGCGTAATTGACGGGATAATATCAGACCGGGGGAAGAGGGTTCTGCTTCAATACGACAAATCCAGACCATTGTTAACGGCCTGCAGAAATTGGGCGGGAATCCCGACTGCTTCTTTAATGCAGCCGGATTTGATCAGATTGTAATACACTGCAATAAAAACTTCTATAAACGAAAATCCCTGCACGAGAAACGCGGGCATAAAAAAAAAAGCAGCCTCCGCAAGGAAGCTGCCTTAAAAAGCTGATAAGTGCGCTGCGGCCGAAGTGAGTGACAACGGCGGCTGAAAGTGGTTCCTGCCGCCGGCGCCATCATTCCTTTACTCTTCTTTACCGCTCTCTTTTATTTTCGCGGCGGCCTTCAGGATGTGCGCCGCCTGGCTGTTCAGCGCGTTGCGCTCGTCGCCGGTGGCCT
>CBINIO010000076.1:0-11818 GCA_966250725.1 uncultured Chitinophaga sp. | reverse complement strand
CCGTCAGCGAAGCCGAGCGCCCCCTGCTTGAAAAGCTGGCCGGCGCCGTTTGTATCTGGAAAAACCTGGCGGACAGCCAGGACGGTTTTGCGGAAGCCGGTCACCGATTCCTGAAAGAACTTTTAAAATAATTGCACATGCAACAACGCAAGATCAATGTAGCCATCGCCGGGCTGGGGTTCGGCGCGGAATTTATACCCATCTACCAGCAGCATCCCGGCGCGAACCTCGTGGCCATCTGCCAGCGCACGCGTTCCCGTCTCGACGAGATCGGCGATGCCTTCGGTATTCAGAAAAGATATGCGGATTACGATGAAATGCTGCAGGACGATGAGATTGACGCCGTGCATATCAACACGCCCATCCCTGACCACGGCGCGCAAAGCATCAAAGCCCTGAAAGCCGGCAAACACGTGGCCTGCACCGTGCCGATGGCCACCACCGTGGAAGAATGCGAGGAGATCGTGCGGCTGTGCAAAGAAAAAGGGCTGACCTATATGATGATGGAAACCGTGGTGTACAGCCGCGAGTTCCTGTATATGAAAGAGCTGTACGACAAAGGCGAGCTGGGCAAAGTGCAGTTCCTGAAAGCAAGCCACCAGCAGGATATGGACGGATGGCCGGGTTACTGGCCGGGCCTTCCGCCGATGTATTACGCCACGCATTGCGTGGGGCCGGTATTGGGGCTGCTGCGCAGCGAAGCGGAATATGTTTCCTGCTTCGGCTCAGGCACCATCCGCGAGGAAATGCATCGTTTTTACGGTTCGCCGTACGCAGTTGAAACCACGCAGATCAAGCTGCGCAATTCAGACCTCAGCGCGCATGTATACCGCTCGCTGTTCGACGTGGCGCGGCAATACCGCGAAAGTTTTGAAGTGTACGGTTCGCTGAAATCGGTGGAATGGCCGCTGATAGAAGGCAAACCGCTGGGGGTGCATACAGCCAAAAAACCGGAGCCGGAAATACCGGAAGAAGTGGAATGCCCCGATTTTGCAAAGCTGCTGCCCGAAGAGATCAGGCGGTTCACGACAAAAGGCGTGTACGACGCGGACGAGCACCAGCATCTTTCGTTCGCGCAGGGCGGGGGCCATGGCGGCTCCCATCCGCATCTCGTGCATGCGTTCGTAAAAGCTTTGCAGGAAGGAAGCGATCCTTACCCGAACGCCGTGCAGTCCGCGAACATCACCTGCGTGGGCATACTGGCGCATGAATCCGCCAAACAGGGCGGCAGGATCATTCCTCTGCCCGCGTTTACGCTGGCGTAATAAAAAAATAACAGGAGCCGCGCAGGCTGGGCCCTGTCCGGCCGGCCTTTCACCATGCTTTGTGCCTGTTCCGGCATGTACGTACTACATGACCGAATAATTGCTATTTTGCGCCGCATAAGCAATTATTATCATGTTGAAACAACAGAAAAACCTGCTATCCTGGCTCGGTGAAAAAGAATGGCTTGCTCCCTTATTGTGGTTCGGCCTGTCCCTGGTCGTCGCGTTCAAGGAGTTTTTCAGCAACAACTACAACAATTACACGATCTTCAAACACGTTTACCTGCACACTATACAGGGTAAAACGCTGTACGGGCCCTATCCCGAGTATTTCGACGTGAATAATTACGGCCCGCTGTTCAGCGTGCTCATCACCCCGTTCGCGCTGATGCCGGACATGATGGGCGCCATCCTCTGGATGCTGTTCAACGCCGCCGTGCTGTACATCGCCATCCGGCAGCTGCCGCTTACGCGCATGCAGCAGAACCTTGTGCTGATTTTCGCCAGCCACGAGCTGATGGCCGCCAGCAGCTATTTCCAGTTCAACCCCATCGTGGCCGCCTGCCTTATTTTCAGCTTTGTGCTGATCCGGAAAGGGAAGGAATTCTGGGCCGCATTTTTTATCGTGTTCGGCGCGCTTACCAAGCTGTACGGCATCGTGGGCCTCGCGTTCTTTTTCTTCGCCAACAACAAATGGCGCCTGATCTACAGCATGTTCATCTGGGGCGTGGTACTGTTCGTGCTGCCGATGGCGCTTTCTTCTCCATCGTATATCGCGCGCAGCTACAGGGAATGGTACGAAGCGCTGGTGTTCAAGAACGAGCGCAACAAACAGTTCGACAAAGGCATTTACCTGCAGGACATTTCCGCGATGGGCTTTATCAAACGCGTGTTCAACCTGCATTACATGAGCAATCTATGGGTGATAGTGCCCGCCATGGTGCTGTTCGCCGCGCAATACCTGCGGCTGAAATACCGCGAATACACCAGCTACCAGCTGTATATCCTTTGCTCCGCTTTGCTTTTCACCGTACTGTTCAGCAGCAGCTCGGAGTCGCCGACCTATATCATCGCGTTCCCCGCGGCCTGCATCTGGTACGTATTACAGCCCAAAACCTGGCGGAACAACGCGTTCTTTATTTTCCTGCTGATCGGCTGCAGCTTCTCGCATTCCGATCTCGTAACGCCCTGGGTGAAAAAGAACATCGTGGTGCCGTACGCTTTCAAAGCGTTCCCCTGCCTGGTGTTGTGGCTGGTGATCGTGTACCAGGTGCTGACGCGAAGATTTTTACGAACCGTATAAGTATATTTTTATCGGGAAGGAAGGGCGTATCGGTGCCGATACGCCCTTCTTTTTTACCGTTTTACCTGGTAAGTGCCGGCTTCCGCGCCGAATGAGCGTACCAGCCTGTTCCAGGAGTTGATCTGCGCCACGGCGAGCGTGAGCACGGCCACTTCCTGTATGGAAAAATGTTTCAGCAGCTCGTTGTGCAGTTGTTCGGTATGCGTTTCGGGTGGAAGACGGGTGAAGGTTTCCGTAAAATCCAGCACGGCCCGCTCTTTTGGCGTAAAACAATTGGCGTCGCGCCAGGCGGATAAAGAGACGAGGCGGATGGGATCTTCGCCGGCATGCGTGGCTTCCTTGTAATGCATGTCGATGCAGTACGCGCAGCTGTTCATCTGCGAGACGCGCATCTGTATCAGCTTTAGCAGCTTGTGTTCCAGCCCGGATTTGTAAATGAACGCCTGAACGCCTCTCATTACTTCCATGAGCCCCTGCGGAATGTCCTGTTCTTTGATCTGTGCCATAAAATAGAATTTATATAATGACAGATCAGTGCGCCGGAATGTGACAGCTTCCCGTAATTATTTTTTGAGATGCTGCAGTTTGTCAGGGTTGCGGATGGTGAAAACATTGCTGATGGCCCCGTTGGAGAAAGTGAACAGCTGGCAGCTGATCAGCTCGCCTTTATAGAAATACAGCAGCGCGGGCTGGTGGTTGACGAGAGTGGTTTCCACTTCAAAATGCACGTACAGTTTCCTGTAAAGACCGGTAAGCAGCGGAATGGCAGCTTTCCTGCCGCTGACAGGTCGGGTGGCCGCGATCGCTTTGCCGCCGCCGTCGGAGATCACGGAGATGTCGTCGCTGAGCAGGCGTTCCAGCGCATCGAGATCGTTACGCATGATGGCGTCGCGGTATTTTCGTATGTCCGTTTCCGTATGCTGCTGTATAGCCGGCGCCTGCAATTGTTTGCGCGCGCGGGCGAGCAGCTGGCGGGAATAATCTTCGCTGATGCCAAGCGTGGCGGCTATTTCCGAATGGTCGTAGCTGAACGCTTCGCGGAGGATGAATACGGCGCGCTGACGGGGATTAAGCCTTTCCAGCAGCACCATCAGCGAGTAAGAGAGCACGTCGGCGCGCAGCAGGGATTGGTCCGCCCGTTCGGTGGCGACGGGCTCGGGCAGCCATTCGCCGGGGTAGTCCGCCGCCTGCGACTGCTGTTGTTTTTTACGGTTGATGGAACGGTTGATGACGGTCCTCACGAGGTACGCTTTTTCGTCGCGCACCTGGCTGTTATCCGCCTGGATGTAATGCAGGTAAGCATCCTGCACGATGTCTTTTGCTTCTTCCAGCGAGCCGGTGATATTGTATGCATAGGTGGTCAGCAATGGCCTGAGCGATTCCATCCCGGAAAATTATATAATCCTGCCGTAATCGCCTGAAAATCGTTAACTTCCATAAGACCATATCAACACGGAACCATATTCTGTCACCAAAACAGTTGAACCATGAAGCGGATAACCCTGCTTTGCTTTGCCGTACCGGCAATGGCATTCGCGCAAGTGACCCAGGCGCAGACCACCCCAGGAAAATTTTACATCAAAGCGGCCGGCGGTTATTTTTTCAGCGTTTCTCCCGGCCAGTTCCCCGATGTTGGGCCATACCCGCCCCGGGACGAACACATGACCGTTAACCCGGCCACGGGCGCCACCACTACAGTTTCCGAGCGCGTGCTCACCGGCTCTTACGGCGAAGGCGTTCGCGGCGGATTGTCTTTCGGGTATAATTTCAATAAATATCTCGCTATCGAAGGCACGTTCAATTACTTCCACAGCAAAAAGAACCTGATGACAAAAAACGTGACCACGATACAAGGCACCAGCACGGTAGCCGGCAGCATCGAGTCGCACGGGCATGTGAACGCCGTGGATTTTGCGCCCAGCCTGGTGGTGAGTCCCGGTTATGAAAAATTCAATCCGTACGTGCGTTTCGGATTTGTAGTGCCGCTGTGGGGCAAGCTGTACATCGAAACGGACGCGACCCGCACCAGCGCCGTTGCCGGCCAGCCCGCGGGCGTGGTGGCGCAAACAACGATCCGCCGCGAGGAAGAGATCAAACCCAATCCCACCTTCGGCTTCCAGGGCGCGCTGGGCTTTAGCTACGCGGTAGGCCGCCGCCTGGACATATTTGCCGAAGCCGAATACCGCAATGTGCCGGTGAGAAGCAAAAGCAAGGAAGTGACCGTTTACGACGAAGCAACACGCGTGGTAAACACCGCCACCGGCGCCGAGATCGCCCGCCAGACCCGCGGCCTGAACGATCTCAGCACCGCCGAACGTGAAACGGAATACGTGACCGTGCTGGACGAAAATTCCAATACGCCCACCGGTACTACCGGTTCCAAAACCAATTACAAGAACGACAATGCCCCTGCGAACGATCTGAAGTCGTATATCAACATCGGCGGGTTGGGCCTGAATGCGGGAGTGAGGTTTAGGTTTTAAGGCACTGGTCTATGGATCGTTTTTCACGCTGGCAGCGTTGCTGATGCGGAGGTGAGATTCAGATTTCCAACACACTGGTGTATAGGTCGTTTTTCACGCCGCCGGCACCCCGCTGATGCGGAGGTGAGATTCGGGTTCTACCCCACAGCCTATGGATCGTTTTTCACGCCGCCGGCACCCGCTGATGCGGGAGAATGCAGCGTTTTCACCATGGCATAGAACAAACCGAACATCATGGCGAACAGGGCGGTGAACGCCCAAACTTCCGCATGCCGCAGCGGGTGGATAAAATGAACCACGATGTTTGCCAGCAGTTCACCCGGCGCAGTCGCCACATCCCAGCTGTTGAACCGCAGGAAACGCCCGATATAGATACCGTAGCCGCACAGCAGCGCCGCAGCCGCGAGACAATAATGCACGGTTCGCCGCGACAGCCAGCCTTTCATAAAACTTTCCACCTGCATCAGCGAAACTATCCCGAGCCATAGCCCGTTCCAGGCTGCCGTCAGGAACAGGATCAAGTCAAACCACACCGGCACGGGAGGCCTGGCGTGGAAATGGAAAAGATCGGTGAGCAGGTAGGGCGCGTTGGGGAAAAACAACAGCCAGCCCGCGAGCTTCATCGCTTTGCGGAACGTCGGTGTCCCGCCGGGCTGCAACCGCGCGCTGAGAAAACAGGGGATGAAGGCGAGAAAGGTGTTCCATGCGAGGAAGCCGAACAGCAGGCTTTGCGTGAACCACATACGCGCCAGCAGCAGCAGGAGCATGAAGGAAACGCCCGCCAGCAGTATCTTTTGCAATGATCTCATGATACCGAAAGTTGCGGCCTCGTTTCAGGAAACGTGAACCGGTGGATATTCTTGAAGTACTTGTACCGCATTTTGCGCATATACCCCGGGTAAGCATTCCCGCCGGCTTTGAATAATTCGCGGTGGGCGAACCAGATCACGTTTGCCGTGGAAAAATAAAATACGCGGTACGCCGTTCTGCGCAGCAGCCTGCCAAAAGGGGAGCGGGCGCTAAAGATCTGCTCCATCCGCTCGCGCTGGAACTCGATATGATAGGCTTCGTCGATCAGGATGTCGCGGCAGATCTGTTTGAGGAGTATGCACGAAGTGGCGTTTTTCAGCGACTGGTAAAATACCTGCGCGCCGCTTTCTACGGTGAGCACGGCGAGCGTCCAGATCTCCATGCTGGTGTTGAAATAACGGATCTTGCGGAAAAGCGTGTCGCCCCAGTTGTGCCGGATGCGCGGCTGGCCGATGCGGTCGAGGTAGCGGCCGAGATTTTCGCCGTGTTTCTGTTCTTCTTTGATGAACAGTCGTACCGCTTCCGTGAAATGGAGGTCGCCCGTTTTGCGCGCATGCAGGAGGGCGGCGTGGAGCAGGTGACGGCCATCGGAGGTTTCGCCGAGCTGCCAGGCCTGGAGGTGCCGCAAAATGGTGCGGGTCTCGGAAGGGGTGATGGAAGGGGCGAGGTCCCAGTTGACGCGGTGCTGTGTGGCGTTGTAGCGGAAGAAACGGGCCCAGTCTTGCGAGGAATGCATAAGGATCGTATTGTTCACTTTGTATTGCAAAGTGAAAGAGTGAAAAATGAGGCTGTTTGAGCAGCCTATGATTTAGTTTAAAAAGCACTTTGAATTACAAAGTAAATGAACGGATGGTGAATTTCCAAATATCAATAAGCGGTAATTTCTTAAACAAGTGTTAAAAGGGCTTTTATCGTTTAAAACCGCATTTTTAGGTGAAAATTGTTTATATTCGCATAATGACAGGTACCTCAATATACCGGCATATGCGCTATGCCGCAGCTCGTCCCGCAACGGACGCGGCCCCGCTGTGTACCTGTATCAGCAAGCCATTCCGCACGTTCTGCAAGAAGTTGTATTACTTCTCAAACTTTAAGGACTTCAATACGCTTGCCCTGAACCATAATTGATCTTGCCAGGGTTCAGGGGCTTCCTTTTACTTTTTTACGATTATTTTTTAGAACCAAATCGTTATGACCGAGAACAAAGAACAGGTTCCGGTCGGCGGCATGTTACTGGTGCTTCTCGTAATCCTCAACGCGGTCGTATTGCGCGCCGGGCTCACGAAAAACGCCGGTTGGTACTGGGCCTTATGCCTCACTGTCCCACTGCTGCTGGTCGTGACCAGGAACGTTTTTAAAAAGCAGCCCGATAATGTGCGCGATTTGCCCGGCCAGCTCCGCTGGCTGCTGAGGATCTGGTAAAACAGCCCCGGGGCACGAAGTTTGCGCGCCGGATTCATTATACTTCCGTCTGATTAAATACCGGGGACGAACAATCCCCGATAGTACCGGGAGGAACGGTCTCCATGATAACAGGAAGAGCGATTCCCCATAATACCGGGAGGAACGTTCTCCATGATAACAGGAAGAGCGATCCCCGATAATACCGGGAAGAACGGTCTCAATAATAACAGGGACGAACGATCCCCGGGATTTCCCTTTACATACATTATTTCGGTACCGCCGCTGCAGGCCGGCGCCGGATCTTTATTCATTTTTAAAAATTACAACCAATGCAAAAGACAAATATGCAACCCGTTTTCAGAAAAGACGACTTCGAAATGTTACAGGCCCGCCTGCAGGACGATCAGCGTGCAAGCACCTTTACGCCCGACGTAGTGGAATCGCTGATGGCTGACTTCAGGAAAGGAAAGCTCGTAAGCAAGGAAGAATTTCCCGCCGACGTAGTGCGTCTCAACTCCCGCGTGATCGTGCAGGAAGCCAATAAAGACAAAGAAATGGAACTGACCGTGGTGATGCCTGAAGAAGCGGACATCAAACAACGCAAAATTTCCGTAATGGCGCCCGTTGGCGTCGCCCTGATCGGATTCCGGCAGGGGCAGGAAGTGATGTGGCCCGTACCCGGCGGCCGCAAAAAGTTCCGCATCAAAGAAGTGATCAACGACCACCATTAATACATGTTCGTAATAGCTCAAGAATTGGAATAAGGCAAACCGGCGCTTTTATTGGCGCCGGTCTTTTTTTACCGCCTTCCTGTAAAAAAGACCACGGCTTTTTTACCACGTAATCAGTAAAAAGTACCACAAAACCCCTGAACTGTCATTGGCCGGCCCGCACAGCCGGCGTACCTTTGTGCTGTCATGAAACACGCCATCCCGGTATATGATATCTGCACCATCAGCACCGACCACCAGCACCAGGACGTGCTCGCGGAACGGCTCGCTGGGTATCTCAAAAGGAACTACCAGCACGTGCATCAGCAGCACGGGCATGATTTCTATCACCTGCTGCTTTTTACACGAGGCAAGGGCTCGCATACGCTGGACTTCACCAGGTTCGCCGTACAGCCCTGGCAGATCTATTTTATGACGCCCGGCCAGGTGCATAGCTGGCATTTCGGGGAAGGAACGGAAGGGTACGTCGTCCATTTTTCCGCCACATTTTTCGACACCTTTCTCATGCAGCATCAGTACCTGGAACATTTTCCCTTTTTCAGCGGCAACAGCAAAGAGCAGGTGCTCGTCATTCCCGCGAAAGGGAGAGACGCCGTACGGAATATTTTCGAACAGCTGATGACCGAAGCGGCCGCCGAAATGGAACCCGACCTGGTGCGCGTGCTGCTGCTGCAATTATTCCTCCAGGTAAACCGCATGACCACCAAAGGGCCGCACAAAGCGGTGCCGCAGCAAAAGCAGCTGGTGATGCGCAATTTCAGGCAGCTGATCAACAAACATTACCGCCGCCTGCGCCTGCCGAAAGAATACGCGGAGCTGCTGTACATCACTCCCAATCACCTGAACGCGCTCTGCCAGGACCTGCTGGGCAAAACGGCGGGCGAGCTGATCCGCGAACGGGTATTGCTGGAAGCAAAACGCCTGCTCACCAACGAAGGGCTGACGGTCACGCAGATCGCTTCGGACCTTAGCTTTGAAGACAATTCCTACTTCTCGCGCTTCTTTAAAAAATACGAAGGCGTAAGCCCCGAAGAATTTAGAAACAGTTTAATCTGAATACCATGTGTGCCGAAAAAACAGAACACAAACCGAACCTTCTACTCAGCGTATTGGGTAACAGATGCCCCCGTTGCAGAAGGGGCCGGCTTTACGAAAACGCCAATCCCTATAACCTTTTCCGCTTCATGCGCATGAACAGGTACTGCCCCGAATGCGGGCAGCCTACCGAGCCCGAAACCGGCTTTTATTTTGGCACCGGGTACGTCAGCTACGCGCTGGCCGTTGCCGTCAGCGTGGTAACGTTCGTGGCGTGGTGGTTCTTGTTCGGCTTTTCGCTGGACGATAACAGCGTGGTATGGTGGCTGATCGCGAACGGCGTATTGCTCGTAGTGACGCAACCTTTGCTGATGCGGGTTTCCCGAAGCATCTGGATCGCATTTTTTGTGTATTACGACAAAAACTGGCGGGCGCGCAAGATACTTGAAGCGTAACTTTTTTATTGCTCCACTTCCTTGAAGATGTGATTGCATTTATCCGCCACATCGTGGATGATAACGTCCATTTCCCGCGTGATCTTTTCTATATACCCCAGCAGCGGGAGGTTGTCCGGGTGGCCGAGGTTTTCCTTGTTGAGCGCTTCCACCACCCCGAGCATGGAGGCTACCGGCCGGCGCAGGCTGTGGGAGCTCATATGCGCCACTTTTTTCAGCTCTTCCACATAGGTCTTTTTATCGTCGATGTCTTCCATCGCGCCGATCACGCGGCAGGGTTTGCCTTCGTCGTCGTACATCACGTACCCGCGGTCCGCGATATACCGGTATTCGCCGTTCGCGCAGCGGAAGCGGTATTCCGCGGCCCATATCCTGCCCCGGCGGGAAATGGTATCCTCGAGATTTTGCGAGGCCGCTACCTCGTCGTCCGGATGCACGCGCTGCTTCCACCAGTCGGCGCTGGTAAGGTTGGTATCGTAGCCGAACATGATGTGCAGGTTCTCGTTCCAGATCACGTTGCCGGTAACCAGGTCCCAGTCCCATATCACGTTGTGCGTGGCGACGGTTACGATGTCGTACCGTTCCAGCGCGTGCTGCAGGCGCAGCTCCTGTCTTTTTCTTTCTGAAACGTCGCGGGCGAAGCAGGCCACGCCCACGATCTTTTTATCGTCGTTGATAATGGGGTTGAAAGTGATCTCCGCGGTGGAAAGACCGTAGTTCGCCATCTCGCGCGATTCCTCGATGGTCTGTTTTTCGCCCTGCAGGCTTTTTTTGTAATAACCTTCCCATCTTTCCCGTTCATCATCATCCTGCGCCAGCAAGGGTTTGATGCCAAGGGAAATGCTTACGCCGGTAAAATGCAGGATCGCGTCGTAATAAGCCCTGTTAAAAGCGGTAAACTTCATCTCTTCGTCTACGGCCCATATGAGGTCGGCCGTGCTGTTGATCATGGAATGCAGCAGCACTTCGCTGCGCGAAAGGGCCTCGAAGGCCTGGAGCTTTTCCGTCACATCCCATACGCTCACGATCTCCACGTCGCGGTCTTTGTAAACGGTGGTGAACGTGTTGACGTCCACATGCATCAGCGTGCCGTCTTTTTTCAGATGTTTCCAGGTGCCCTGGTCATTAAAGCCGTCGCTCATATTCCGGTGCGATTCGATCAGCTTGTCCACTTCTTCGGGCGGGCGTATCTGCAAAATGGTCATTTTCAGGAATTCTTCCCGCGTATACCCGTAAAGGTCCACCGCGGCGTCGTTCACATCGATAAAACGGAACGTTTCCCGGTCGAATACCCACATGGGCTGCGGGCTCTGGCGGAAAATGCGGATGTACGCCTCTTCGGAAGAATGCAGCGATCGTTTGTATTTTTTGAGCAGGAAATACAACATCGTGGAAGTGATGACCACAAATAGAACGCCCTTGGAATGCTGCCCTTTCCAGAGCAGTCCCGGCGCATTTTCGGATAGCCACCGCAGGAGAGAATCGGTGGCAAAGATCCAGGCCAGGCCGAATGATAAAAATATCAATGCCGTCCTCGCGGGAGACAGTAGGTTAATCATAAGCTAATGCAGTTTCAGTAACAGGTGTCGGTGCATCCAATATACTCAAATTTCGGGGATACCGTTGTATTTCCGGGAAGAGAATTGTATCTTTTATTTATCACCTGAAACCCTTTGTTATGACACATTCCCGGCGCAGCTTCCTGCAATATTCCGCTTTACTGGGCGCATCAGCGGTAACGTCCCCGTTTTCCGGCCTCGCCATGCCTTTCCAGGGCAAAAAACTGGGCGTCGCGCTGGTCGGTTTGGGCGGCTATGCCACCAACCAGCTCGCTCCCGCGCTCATGCAAACCCGCCACATCGAGCTGCGCGGCATCGTGACCGGCACTCCCGCCAAGATCCCCGTATGGCGGCAGAAATACAACATCCCCGAAAAGAACGTCTACAACTACGAAACATTCGACCGCATCGCGGACAATAAGGACATTGACGTGGTGTACATCGTGCTGCCCAATTCCATGCACGCCGAGTATACCATCCGCGGGGCAAAGGCCGGCAAGCACGTGATCTGCGAAAAGCCGATGGCCGTGAGCGTATCGGAAGGCCAGTCGATGATAGACGCCTGCAAACAGGCCGGCAAACAGCTGGCGATCGGTTACCGGCTGCATTACGATCCCTTCCATCTTGAAATGATGCGGCTCACCCGCGAAAAAGTATTCGGTGAAATAAAGCTCGTGGAGGCCAGCGACGGCTTCAGGGCGGGCGACCCGAACCAGTGGCGGCTCAAACGCGCGCTGTCCGGCGGCGGCCCGCTGATGGACGTGGGCATTTAC
>CBINIO010000075.1:0-11920 GCA_966250725.1 uncultured Chitinophaga sp. | reverse complement strand
CAAGGAGCGTTACGATTCGAGGCTGCAGCTGGTCCGCGGTTCGCTGGACGCGCCGGGTTATACGCTGCTGGCGGATACGATACCTTTTGTGTTTAAAGATACGCGCGCTTTTGCCGGGCTGTTTTATTGCGCTGCCAGCAAACGTTTGCTGGCCGTCACCACTTTTACGAGAGAGAACCGGTATACGCAGGTGAAAATATTCGCCATCCGCTTCCCGCCGGAACAATTGCCGGCAGCGGCTATGCGGCCGCCGCAGTTCAGGATACCGTGGTGGTATTATATAATAGGAATGGGTTTGCTGCTGTTCGCGCTGCTGCTGTCCGTCCGGAAACGGCGGCGGAGGAAACGGGAAGCTCCGGCGAAGGGAGAAAAGGATGCCGGTGTGGCACGGAATACGGGAGATCGGTTAGAACACGGCGGAGCCGCCGGTAACGGAGAACGATTGGCTGAGCGCAATACGCCCGGCATGGAAAGCCGGGACCGCCTGCCCGGACAGCATACGCCCGGCGCCGGCGCCCCAGTTGACCGTCAAGATCTTCCGATGCCTGAAACACCGGGTGCAGATGCCCCCGGCAACCGTCAGCAACCGGTACCACCGCGCAGCATCACGGAAAACAGCAAACATCAGCGGCAAGCTGCCGCGCATCACCCCGCCATCCTTCTCTTCGGCCCCTTCACCGTAACAGACGCGGCCGGCCAGGACCTTACCCGCCAGTTCACCCCGCTGCTGAAGGAACTGTTCCTGCTCATCGCCGTACACACGATCGAGAACGGGCAGGGCATCTCCGTCGAAAAACTCAACGAAACCCTCTGGAACGACAAATCGGACAAAGCGGCGAAAAACAACCGCTCCGTCAACATCCTCAAACTCAAGAATATCCTCGAAAAGCTCGACGGCTGCACCGTGAGGAAAACATCCAGCAACTGGCGCCTCGACCATGACGGCGGCCTTTACATCGACCTGCTGCAGCTGCGCGGGCTCGAAGCCGGCATCCCCGGGGAACCGGCGCTGCGCGGGATCCTCCATACCGTCATGCGCGGCCCCTTCCTCTACCAGACCGAATACGAATGGCTGGACGATTTTAAGTCCGCCATCACCGCCCGGCTGCTTGACCTGCTGAGCCGCGAAGCCGCAGGCGGCCGGTGGAATGACGATCCCGAGCTGCTGGTGTCCATCGCCAACGGCATTTTTGTGCTCGACCCGGTGAACGAAGAGGCGCTCGCCTTCAAATGCCGGAACCTCGTAGCGCTCGGGCGGCATTCCCTGGCAAGACATGCCTATGAACGGTTCGTAAAAGAATACCGGCATATTTATGGAGAAGATTACCCCCTTTCCTTCGCCGAAGTGGCCCGGTAAAGCATTAATTCCACAAATCCCCGGAAATTAATGCTCCTGTTAATCGTTTATTATACTCCTTGTTAAGCCCCCCGGGTTTACTTTGTGATCAGTTTTTCCACGAAACATGACCACGATGAAAACTGAACCATCTCAACGCAATTAACGGATATACCTTATGCTCAGACAATGTTTAAAATGGACAGGTGTTTTGTTATTATTCATGCACCAGGCTTCCGGCCAGAATTTCCAGCAGTATGTGGACCCGAAGATCGGGAATGTAGGCCGGCTGCTGCAGCCCACGCGCCCCACGGCCCAGTTGCCCAACCAGGTGATGCGCATGCATCCCATCCGGGCGGACTATATCGACGACCAGATCAGGAGCTTCCCGCTGCTGGTGGTGTCGCACAGGCTGGGCGAGGTGTTCGCCGTCAAGCCTTACACCGGCGCCGCCGCGCCAAAGGCCATGCCCTACGACCACGACCTGGAAGTAACACGCCCATGGGTGTACGAAACCTATCTCGTTGACGATGAGATCACCGTGCGTTTCGTCCCGGGCAAAAAAGCGGGCATGTTCCGCTTCACTTTCCCGGGCGGAAAACCGAAACATCTCCAGTTCAAACCGTTCAACCG
Organism: uncultured Chitinophaga sp.; assembly: GCA_966250725.1. Lineage (GTDB taxonomy): Bacteria > Bacteroidota > Bacteroidia > Chitinophagales > Chitinophagaceae > Chitinophaga. The sequence continues at coordinate 9,951 of CBINIO010000075.1, read as the reverse complement.
CGGCCATTTCGAATGGAACTGGCTCGGCAATAGCACCGTGGCCGCCACGGAAACCTGGCACGACGACGTGAAAGTATTCCTCTACGGCGAATTCAACACCCCAGGCGTCACCGGCCAGTCGCAGATCAGCTTCGGGGAAAACGCGCCGGACGCAGTAGAGTTCCGCTACGCCGTTTCTTTTGTAAGCGCGGAGCAGGCAAAGAAAAACTTCGCGAAAGAAGTAGGCGGCGGCGTTACTTTCGAAATGCTTGAAAAACAGGGCGAAGCGGCCTGGGCGAAAGTGATCAACCAGATACAGGTAAGCGGCGGCACGGAAGCGCAGCGCCGTTCGTTCTATACGGCCCTGTACCGCTGTTATGAAAGGATGGTGGACATCACGGAGGACGGCGCGTATTATTCCGGGTACGACAACAAAGTGCATACCGGCGCTGCGCGCCCGTTTTATGTGGACGACTGGAGCTGGGACACCTATCTCGCCCATCACCCGCTGCGCGCCATCCTTCACCCGCGGCAGGAGGAGGACATGCTGCAATCCTACGTGAACATGTACGAGCAAAGCGGCTGGATGCCCACCTTCCCCGTGCTGTTCGGCGATCACGCCTGCATGAACGGTTTTCATTCCTCCGTTACCTTTCTTGACGCCTACCGCAAGGGGCTGCGCAACTTCGATGTGGAGAAGGCGTACGAAGGCATGAAAAAAAATGCCACGCAGGCCACCATGCTTCCCTGGCGCAACGGCCCGAAAGGCCCGCTGGACGATATCTATCACGCAAAAGGATTTTTCCCCGCACTGCCGAAAGGTGAAAAAGAGACCGAGCCGATGGTGCACGGTTTTGAAAAAAGACAGGCCGTGGCGGTAACGCTTGGCGGCGCGTACGACGACTGGGCCCTGGGCCAGCTGGCAGGCGAATTGAAAAAGAAGAACGACGCGCAGACCTTCTCAAAACGCGCGCTCAATTATAAGAACCTCTGGCAGCCGCAGGCAAAAATGTTCATGCCGAAAGACGCGCAGGGCCGGTGGATAAAGATCGACCCGAAGATCGACGGCGGCATGGGCGGCCGCGAGTTCTACGACGAAAACAACGGCTATACCTATCAATGGCAGGTGCAGCACGATATTGCGGGCCTGCGCAGTCTTTTCGGCGGCGCGAAGAATATGGATGCCGCGCTGGACCAGCTTTTCCGCGAAGGGTTAGGCCGCAGCAAGTACGAGTTCTGGAGCGTGTTCCCCGACGCTACGGGCCTGGTGGGACAGTATTCAATGGGCAACGAGCCCAGTTTTCATATTCCATATCTCTACAACTACACAGGCAGCCCGTGGAAGACGCAGAAACGCATCCGCTTTTTGCTGGACGTATGGTTCAAAGACAACATTTTCGGTATTCCCGGTGATGAAGACGGCGGCGGGATGAGCGCGTTCGTGGTCTTTTCTTCCATGGGTTTTTACCCTGTAACGCCCGGCCTGCCTGAATACAGCATCGGCAGCCCGCTGTTTGAGAAAGTGAGCATACAGCTGGAGAACGGCAAACAATTCACCGTGCTGGCGCACAACGCGTCGGTGGTGAACAAATATATTCAAAGCGCGAAGTTCAACGGCCGGCCTTTGCTGAAACCGGTATTTACGCACGAGCAGCTGGTAAGCGGAGGCACCCTTGAACTGGAGATGGGCCCCAAGCCGAATAAAAGCTGGGGGGCAATGTAAAACACATTCCTTCATCTTTAAATTTTCATCCAATGCACAAACGATTCCACGTACTCATTTTGCTGTTCATGTGCTGGTTGCCCCTGTCAGCCCAGGTAGCGCCTGCGGCGCAGGCTGTCAAAGGAAAAGTGATCTGCGGTTACCAGGCCTGGTTCAACTGCTACGGGGATGGATCTCCCGTAGCCAGGTGGCGGCACTGGAGCGCCGGACAGTACAATTCCAACAACGGCAGCCCTGCGCCGGGCGCTGTTACTTTTGAAGCCTGGCCCGATGTAAAAGAGTACCCCTCCTCGGTTATGTTCCAGACGGACCTGGGCAGCACCCCTCTTGGCGACGACGCCAAGCTGTTTACCTCATGGCAGCAGCAGACCATCGACCTGCATTTTTCCTGGATGCAGCAGTACGGCATCGATGGGGTGGCGCTGCAGCGTTTCCTCGGCGAAACCCGCGACGGCGTGTTCAAACGCAACCGCGACAGCATTGCCGTACGCCTCCGCCGGGCCGCGGAAACGTACGGGCGCATTTTTTACGTCATGTACGACATGAGCGCGGACGACACCACGTATTTTAAAAACGACTGGCTGCACATCGAGAACGATCTCGACGTGGTGAGCTCGCCGTATTACGCGCACCAGGACGGCAAGCCCGTGATCTGCCTCTGGGGCTTCGGTTTCACCGGCCGCGCCAATGTGCCCGCGAACAGCCTCGCCATCATCAACTGGCTGAAAGGAAAAGGTTATTACGTGATCGGCGGCGTGCCCACCAACTGGCGCACGGGCACCGGCGACAGCCATCCCGGCTACAGCGCCGTGTACGACAGCTTCGATATGCTTTCGCCCTGGGCTGTGGGCCGATTTAACAGCATCGCGGGCGCGGACAATTTCAAGACCAATCACGTAGCGCCCGACCTCGCCTATTGCAACACCAACGGCATCGATTACCAGCCCGTCATCTTCGCCGGCTTTTCCTGGAGCAACTGGAACGGAGGGCCGGTGAACGAGATTCCGCGCAACAAAGGCGAATTTTTCTGGCGGCAGGTGTACAACCTGAAGAACCTCGGTTTCAACACCGCCTACATCGCCATGTTCGACGAATACGACGAGGCCACCAACATCATGAAAATGGCGGACAGCTACTTCGATGTTCCGCACGACCAGTATTTTCTCACAACAAGCGCGGACGGCACTTACATCGGGCAGGATTTTTACCTGCGGCTTGCCGGTCATGCTACGGAAGTGTTCAAAGGCACGGAACCGCTTACCACGAACGTGAGCATCCCGTATTCCGTGGCGCCGCTGTGGTTCCGCACCAGCGTGCAGCCCGGCTACGACGCCATGCTTTCCTGGACGGACAGTCCCGATCCTTCGTCCGTTCCGAAAAACGTGCTCAGCCCGCTTTGCGGCGTGGTCACGAATGAAACGAGCTTCACCGGCAACGCGTCCATCCGCGCATCGGGTACGGACAATGCGTCCAGCGGCGGATCGTATCATTATTTCCGCGTGTTCGACGTGAACATCCCGGTGAATGCGGACACGCGGCTTACCTGGATGGCGTACCCCACCAACAGCCGCTCGCGTTATGTAAGCGTCGATCTGGTGATGACCGACGGCAGCAACCTGCGCGACGCGGGCGCGACGGACATCAACGGCGTGTCCATGCATCCCGGCGCGGGGCGCGGAACGGTGAACGAATGGGACTTGCAGACCTGCTACATCGGCAACTGGCTCAGCGGCAAAACCATCGACCGGATCATGATCGCGTACGATCACGGCGCCGAAACAGGGAATTTTAAAACGTACATAGACGATATCGTGATCAGGGACACGGCGGAAGTATTCGCGCCTGCGGCGTTTAAAATGACGGGCGCGGACGAAAGCGCCGTGCAGGTATTCCCGCAGCCGGCAAGCAAAACCGTTACGGTAAGCATCAGCGGCTGGAACGGCACGGAAAGGCTGGAGCTGCTGAACGCCGCGGGGAAGAGCCTGCTGCGGCGGCAGACCGCTTCCAGCAGAACGGAGCTGCCCGTGCTGTCATACCCTTCAGGCATCTATTACCTGCGGGTGGAACGGAACGGGAAGTTCATCGTCAAAAAGCTCATCATTACAAAATAAAGTTCAAGTAGTAACGTGATAAACAATGAAAGCCCACCTGCGTTCTCGCAGGCGGGCATTTTGTTTTTGGGGTGGATGAGCTTTCCTTTACCTATGATTTTTTGTGGAACTCGAATTTGTCCATGATCACATCGTAAGTGGTGTCGGTTTTTATGATGCGCATGCGGGTAGGGTAATAACCGTCTTTGGCGAACGTGCTGCCCAGCTTGATGACTCTTTCATACACGGGCGTGTTCTCTATGAACTGTTTGGTGATCATCGGTTCGTAGAACAATACTTTCCCTTTGAAGGTGCCGAAGATGAACGTTTCGGTGAACGGCGCGGGATTTTCCGGTTGCAGCTCGGGAGAGGTGATATCCACCCAATGCTTGCCCATGGCGGGTTCGCCGCCTTCGGTGGGAATGTACTGGGGGTGGAGGGAACCTGCCGGCGGAAGATTGTCGAAATCCTCGGGAGCCTGCGCGTAAGACGGGATAGCGCTCACGTATTCCGGCGATTCCATGTAAAAGTGGAAGTCGAAATGCGGTTTGCCGTAAACCGCCTCGGGCGGATGGCCGTTCGGGTTCCAGTTGATCATGACGTGGTTGAACGGGGTGAGCTCCTTTTCAGCGGGCAGGCGCAGCAGGAAAGCGCCGTCGTGCTGATGACCGTTGCCGCCGGTGGGCAGGTTCTGGAATGCGGCGTGCGTAAAAGAGGTACCGATCTCTTTCGGGTGTTTGTCTTCGCCGACCCTTATCCAGGCCCAGGCTTTTCCATTTCCCATGGCCACTTCCGGGCCTTTGAAAATATCTTTGGGGGCTTCGGGGTCTTTTTTGCAGGATGCAACCAACAGAAGAAAGGCCGGCACTGCGCAAAGAATCAATCGTTTCATACAAAAGTTTTGGGGGTGAATGTTTTTAATCTTCCGCAAAGCTCGTGTGAAACGCGTGTTGAGTAAAGGCGAAGATGTACCAGTTGTAGTTTTTTGGGGATGAATCTTCAGAAAGCCTTTAAAAATCGTCTTCTTCCTCATCAGGCGACGCGGACCCTGCCGGCAGCACGACCGTAAAGACCGTACCTGCGCCGGGCGTACTGTTTACCAGCAGCTCGCCGTTATTAAGCCGCGTAAATTCCAGGCACAGCAATAGTCCCAGCCCGCTGCCCCTTTCGCCGCCGGTGCCGTAGGCGGGCACCGTACGCAGCGAAAACAGCTCGCCCATTTTCTCGGGCGCGATGCCGGTGCCTTCGTCCCGCACGGTGATGGCAACCGTATCGCCGGAGCGTGTAGCCGCCAGCCGGATCTTCCCGTTGGGGTGGCTGAACTTGATCGCGTTGCTCAGCAGGTTGCGAAGCACCACGGCCACCTGTTCCCGGTCGGCATAGAGGTAAATGTCTTCCGGCAGCTGGTTGGCGACCTCCAGCGATTTGCCTTCGATGCCGGGAACGAACACCTGCAGGATCTCTTCCGCCAGCACCGCGGGCGCGAAATGTTCGGGAGTAGTACGGATGCCGCGCATCTGGCCCATGCTCCAGCGAAGCATATTGTCGATGGAGCCGCCGAGATGATGCACTTTTTTATGCAGCTCTTCCGCCGCTTCCAGCATGTTGCCTTCGGTGTATTCGCCTTTGCGGAACATGTCCAGCAGCAGCTCCAGCGTAGCCAGCGGCCCCCTGATGTCGTGCGCTATCACGGAGAAGAGCTTTTCCTTGTCGCGGTTCAGCGCGGCCAGCGCCTGGCGTTTGGCTTCCATTTCCTGCTGGTAGTCCGCATGCACCTGCTTAAAATAGCTGAGCGCGAGAATCGGGAACAGCAACGCGCAGATAACGTTGCCCATAACGCGCTGGGCGGGCACCTGCAGCTGGTCCAGCTCCGCGGGCGCGCTGAAGTGCACGGCCACGAAGGCGGAAATGGTGACCAGCGACAACGATACGATCAGCCAGACGTTGTCGTACACGAGGATGGTAACGATCAGGATGTTTAGCAGGAAATATTCCGTGCCGTTGCGGTACAGCAGCGACGCAGCGGTATATATCATGATGCCGGAAACGATCAGCAGCAGCCTTGCGCTGAGATAACGCCGGTGATGATGGAGCCACATCACGCCAAGACTGATCGTTATGCTCAGGCCGTTGATGGCGCTGAGCAGGTAACGTTCCTGCACGATGTTCAGGATGCAGAAATACAGCATGCACGGCACCCAGGGAAGGGCCAGCAGGTTCAGCAGCCGCGTGCGCCGTACTTCGATGAACGGCATGCCCGCGCGTACGCCGATGTTGACGACGCGTTCGAACAGGCTGGTGAATGGTTGCGGGGAAAATGCCGGCATGGATGCAAAGATAAACATCCGGGGCAGATCGTCGAGCAAGAACCTGGGAACTGGATGGACGGCGGTAAAGCGGGACGGCGTTGGCAAAAAAGGCGGGCGCCGGTTCGCCGCCGTATCACGGGCGGGCCTGGACAAGTTTTGCAAAAAAGACCGGCTATCCGTAGATTGCAGCTTTCAGCATTTCCACGTAAACCCTTGTCTTCATGCGCAAACTTCTGAAAGTATCAATGGTGCTGCTGTTGCTGGCGGGTTTCAGCCTTCCCATGCTCCGGCCCGGAACATCCCTGGTCGTTCCCGCGGCGAAAGGCGCCGGCCCCGTTACCTGTCTTCTGCCCGGCGGGCCCGTACGGCCGGCCAAAGCTCCCCGTTTCAAAGTGCTGGTGCTGGCGGAACCCGGCGGTCATCACATCGCCTTCACCCGCGCGGCAAAGCCCTGGCTCGATCAGCTGGCGGCAGACAGCAGTTTCAGCATTCAGTATATCCAAAACACCGACATGGTGAATGAAAAGTTCCTCGAAGACTTCCGCCTGTTCATCCAGCTCGATTACCCGCCTTACGCCTGGAAACCCGATGCTGCCAAGGCTTTCGAGGCTTATATCAATGCCGGCAAAGGCGGCTGGATCGGTTTGCATCATGCCACGCTGCTCGGGGAGTTTGACGAATTTCCTATGTGGCAGTGGTTTTCGGACTTCATGGGCGGCATCCGTTTCAAAGATTACATCGCGACGTTCGCAAGAGGGAAAGTAAAGGTGGAAGACGCGGCGCATCCCGTGATGAAAGGGATCGGGGAGGATTTCTGGATCGACAGGGAAGAGTGGTATACTTACGATAAAAGCCCGCGGCCCAATGTGCACGTTATTGCCAGCGTGGACGAAAACACCTATTCCCCCGATACTCCGAAAAAGATGGGCGACCATCCGGTGATCTGGAGCAACCCGCGCATGCCGGGCAGGAACATCTATATATTTATGGGCCATTCCCCGGAGCTGTTTCAGAACCCTTCGTACGTAACGCTGTTCAGGAATGCGATCAGCTGGGCGTCGCAGCCGTAATGCTGTTTTGCGCGCGAGAGAATATATTTTTTTCGAAGACGGTAAATGCGGAAATTTATCAGGCAAAAAATCCCATCAAAATGACAACAGAACAGATCGCGCAACGCCTCGCGGACTACTGCCGTAAGGGCGATTTTGAAACGGCGCAGAAAGAGCTTTTCGCGGACGACGCAGTGAGCATCGAACCGTACGCCACGCCCGATTTCCCCAAAGAAGAAAAAGGACTTTCCAACAGTCTCGAGAAAGGCCGCAAGTTCGGCTCGATGATCGGGGAAATGCATGAGATCACTTTAAGGGACCTGGTCGTAACGGGCAATGTGATCGCGTTCGTATTGGGTATGGACGTGACGATGAAAGGAAAGGAACGGGGGAAGTGGGAAGAGCTTTGCGTGTACGTGGTGAAAGACGGAAAGATCGTTTCCGAGCAGTTCTTTATGTAAGCATCCGGCGTTTTAAACGGAAATCACACAAATGGATATACGAAATTGTGCAAACGATTGCTAATTTTTGCTGGAATTATGCCGCGGCCGGCAGCCAGGCGCGGTGACCGGTAAGGGGCTTGCCCGCATGTTTTATGCGCGGCGGAGCAGAAATTTGAAAAGGAAAAAATAATTGCCGCCGGAAAGACCGCACGGCCAACCCCGTCATTTAGATCACCGTATATAATTTATGCCGCCCGGGAACGATGAAGGCAAAGCAGGGGTAATATTTGCGCAGATAAAACCGCTTTCCCCATAAAAAAGGGGCAAAAACAGGCATTTCCCATATAATTTCTGAAAGGCTGGGAGCCTTTGCCAGGAAGGGATTGCGTATCTTTTTGTTAATCAATCGGATAACAAAAAACCGCAAATCCGCAAAATGCTTGAAATTTTTTATTACAATCGATTGTTTTTTATACATTTGTTAAAGCAGGAGTGGGTGAATCCAAAATCTTCACTTTAAGCATCAAAACGGAAACAGAAATTTAACAGTAAACAATTCAAATCAAGCTTTTCCACGTATGTCGCCAAACAAACGAAAATCACTTCATATGTAAATAAATGCAAACGTTTGCATTTTTAGGGACGGCATTTGCCCGTTTGTCCGCGTTTATGACCGGGCACATGTCTTTTTATTGCTGATACTTCTCAAACAAAGCGTTATGTTCAAACACTCACCTCCCATCTTACGCAGGCTTCCCTTCAAGTGTTTTGGCATGCTGCTGCTCGCCGCGGCATTGATTGCCAGCACGGCGAAGGCACAGCAGGTCCATCCCGTTACGGGCCGCGTAACAGACGAAACAAACAACCCGCTCCCCGGCGTAAGCGTGGCCGTAAAAGGCACCACGGCCGGCGCGGCAACGGATGCCAACGGCAATTTTAACATCAAAAATGCGCCGAACGCCACCGGCATCCTCGTGCTCACTTTTATGGGCTATGCCACCCAGGAAGTAGCGTACACCTCCGGCAAACCCGTGCTCGTATCGCTCAAAACCGATCAGAAAGCGCTCGGTGAAGTAGTGGTGGTAGGCTACGGCACCCAGAAAAAAGTAAACCTCGTTGGCGCGGTTTCGGCCGTGAAAGTGGACGAAAAGATCACCAACCGTTCGCTGCCCAACGCCTCCTCCGCACTGTCAGGCCTCGTGCCCGGTTTGGCCGTAAGCCAGTCCACCGGCATGGCCGGCCGCAACGGCGCAGCGCTGGTGATCCGCGGCCTCGGCTCGGTGAACAACGCCAACCCGCTGGTAGTGGTGGACGGTATGCCCGATGTGGACATCAACCGGCTTAACATGAACGACATCGAAAGCGTGTCCGTATTAAAGGACGCGACCTCCGCCGCGGTGTACGGTTCGCGCGCGGCCAACGGCGTTATTCTCATCACCACCAAATCCGGTAAAGGCCAGAAAAGAACGGCCATCAATTTTAACGGCACCTTCGGTCTGCAAAAGCCGACCCGCGCCTACGATTTTATGGCGGACTATGCCCGCGGCCTCACGCTTCACCAGCGCCAGGCTTCCACCGGCACTTCCCGCAACAACTGGCGTTTTAAGGACGGTACCATCGACCAGTGGATGGCGCTCGGCATGATCGATCCCCTGGCTTACCCGAACACGGACTGGTGGGACGTGATCATCCGCGACGGGCAATTGCAGAACTACAACCTTTCCGCATCCGGCGGCAACGAGCAGTCCAACTTCTTTATGTCTGTTGGCGTGATCGATGAAAAAGGCCTCCAGATCAACAACGATTACAAACAATACAACGCCCGTTTCAGCTACGACTACAAAGTGCGCAAGAACATGAACGCCGGCGTGAAATTCAACGGCAACTGGTCCAAATCCGTGTTTGCGCTGGAAGACGGTTTTACCGACGACAACTCCACCAACACCGCGGGTTTCGACATGCAGTACGCCATCGCCGGCATCACGCCCTGGGACCCGGTTACCAACCGCTACGGCGGCGTAATGGCCTATGGCGAGGACGTGCAGGCCTATAACCCGTACACCGTGTATGTCAACACGCTCAACCGCCTGAACCGCCAGGAAGCGAACGGACAGGTGTATTTCGACTGGTCGCCCATCGAAGGGCTTACCGGCCGGATCGATTATTCGCTGAACTATTACAACCAGTTCCGCTGGAACGCGAACATGCCCAACCAGGCCTGGAACTTCCAGACCAACTCACCAGGCAGCCGTGTATATGTAGGTCAGAACGCGGGCATCAGCAACAATACCGCCACCGGTTACAAACCGATGATGAGCGGCCGCATCAATTACAACCGCACTTTCGCGAAGAACCACC
>CBINIO010000074.1:0-12027 GCA_966250725.1 uncultured Chitinophaga sp. | reverse complement strand
TCCTTCTTCAAACAATGTCATCACGCGTAAAGAGTTGAGCGAAAGGTATTGAAGTCCTTAGCTGATGGCGTCGTGCTTTGCCCAGGTGATTTTTTACTTCCACTGCCCGTACGCGATCACTTCAATGGATGAGAGTATCTGCCGCTTGTGCGCGTTGAGCAATACCCAGTCGACGAAATAAAAACGTTTGTAAGTTTCCGCGTTATCGTCCCATTGCCGCTTGCCGAGATTGTTGGCGGAACGGGCGCGCATGCGGTATTGCAGCTCGTTCTTGGGAAGATCCACATATACGACGGGCGCCTGCAATCCCGTGAGCGCAGCGCCTGCGCCGACGATCAGGGTGATCCCTTCCGCGGCGGGCTGTATGTTCTGTAATTTTTGTTTATCAAAAAGATCGATCAGCGAAAGGTCCGTTCTTCTTCCCCACACCGTTCCCTTTTCGCCGAGAAAAGGCGCCACCAGCGTTTCGATCTCCGCTTCGGGCTTCATGAATGAGGAAACGTACACTACGTTCACCGCTGCGCCAGCGGCTGCCAGCTCCCGCTCGAGGGAGCTGCCGATATACTCCCAGTCGTTACCGATATAACCGTCAATCAAAATCACATTCCGGCCCTTCATCCATTTGGCAAGACTGGCGTACCCGCACTGGATGCGGCCCGCGCCCAGGCTGACGAAGGGGTACGTGTCGTACCGGCCCGCCGGGGGCTGCTGCCGTTCCGCCGTAGTCGCCGGCATGAGGGGTTGTGTTGTTGTTCTCCAAGTCATGATCGTGTTCATTGTCTATCGCGCGTTGTTGTTATCGAGGATGGCCCTGCATACCCATGCGGCGCCGGAAAGGGCCGAGTTTTCACCGCGGCTGGAAATATGCACCGTGGTGCCGATGCCTTTTTCACGCAGGTAATTCTGCAAAGGAGCGAGAAAGTAAGGGTGCGCCTTGCGGATGTTGCCGCCGATCACCAGTCTTTCCGCCTCAAAATCCGCCAGCCAGGGCGCCAGCACTTCGCCGAGCGAATTGCCCAGCTCCGCGAACAGCGCGATGGCCGTCGCGTCGTGACGGGCGGCCAGCTCGCCGAGGTACTTCACTTCGCTGAGGCTTTGCCCCGTACGCTGCCGGTATTCGTTGAGCAGCCAGCGGGAAGAAATGTAATCTTCTGCGATGCCCGCTTTGTAGGGCAGGTGATAAATGTATCCTTCGGGCGGTATGCCTTTGCCTTCGTGCAGTATTTCGTTATTATCGAGGAACGTGCCGCCAAGACCGGTGCCGAGCGTAACCGCCACCATGCGTTTGCAGCCCGCGCCTTCGCCCGCCCATGCTTCGCCGAGGGCAAAACAGGAAGCGTCGTTCTCGAAATAAATGCCTTTTGAAAATCCCAGCGAGGCTTGCAGCGTTTCGCGTATGTTCATGCCATAGAGGGATTCGTATTTGGACACGCCTTTGATCAGCGAGATGCCGCCGGGATAATCGAAAGGCCCCGGCATGGCGATGCCGATGGCCGCCACGTCAGCGCCCGCGGCTGCGAGCGCGCGGCCGATGCAGGCCGTCCACCGCGCAATGATATCATCCGCGCCGGCGGAGGCGTTCACCGGTTCCTTGAACTTGCATTCCTCCGCCACGGCGCCATTGCCGGGGTCAATGAGGGCCGCCGTTATATGGGAACCGCCGATATCCGCACCTATCACATAATCATTGTTCATATGTTTGAACATATTAAAAATTAAGAAAAAAATATCCTTTTTCTGCACGGGGCAAAAAAAGGAGCGGTCTTCGGATCAGGGCTCTGATCTTATTTCAATAGAATATGTAAACTTGTCTGATCTGTAATATCCTATATTATATTCCACCGGCCTGTCTCCCGGGTCGTACACAAAACGTTCCCTGAAGAGCACGGGACACTTGGCGTCCACCTGCAGCTTTTTTGCGACGCTGCCGGCTGCCATCGCGCTGATATGCTCGCTGGAACGCACCACGATGATGTCGAACTTCTCGGAGAGGAGCTGGTACAGCGGGCGGTTCAGGTCGTCGCTTTCAGCGAGGGTGATACGCGGATGGAAATAACTTTCAAAATAAACGATCGGTTCGCCGTTCACGCCTTTCAGCTTGCTGAGCTTGCATATCGGCGTGTTGAGCGGGATGTTGAAAAAGCCGGCGATCTTTTCGTCCGCCTTTACTTTTTCGAGCGTGAGCAGCAGGTTGGAGGTGATAATGCCGCGTTTGGACATTTCCTTGGTAAAGCTCTGCCAGTCCTGCAGGCTGGTGGAAAGCTGGCGCTGCGCCACTTTTGTGCCTACGCCTTTTTTCCTGGCGAGCAGTCCTTCATATTCGAGCTTGTTGGTCGCCTGCCGGATGGTGTTCCTCGAAACGCCCAGCCGGTTGGCCAGCTCCACTTCCTTTGGCAGGAAGGAGCCGTTCTGGTATTCGGGCTGGCTGATCAGCTTGCGAAGCAGTTCTTCCACCTGGATGTGGAGCGGTATTTTGCTCTTATGGTCGATCCTTAAACTCATGTATGAATGTTCAAACATAGTGAAGTTTGAAAAACAAAACAAGTTTTGGTTAATTTTTTTTCGCGGGGGGAAGACACCGGAACGACCGGGAGATCATGGGTTATTTCAAACATTTTATGAAGCTCAGGCGGCCGGGAACGGAGTGATATCAATTGGGAAAACGCTGCAATTGGCTGTCAATGCTGCTCCTGATAGAACTGTCAGTCATGTTTTCGGTCGCCTCCGCTTTTTTAGAGAGATCGTCATTCAACACATCGATCCCGTACCTTAACTCCCTGAACAGGTCTTCGTCAATCCCGATCTCTTCGCCCGACTTCGGGTTTAATATCAATTGTTTGTCTTTTACCGATACGTTGGAATAGAACCTGTGCACGGCAGTCTTGAACAGGTTCAGCGTATCGATATTATAAGCCGCGCCGGCCCGGATGTTCTCAAAAACTTTCTTTGCGCCTGCAAGGGAAAGATGGATGCGTTCCCTGTTATGCGCCAATGCCTTCAATTGCTCATCCGTAATTTCCCGGTGTGTTTGCTGGCCGGCCGTTTTTAAAGACATCACTTCCAGGCCCAGCCTGCTTTCTTCCCGGTTGCAGGCCGTTATGGCCGCGATAGCTAACAGTAATAACAATTGTTTCATATGGATGTAAATTTAAAGAAAGGCCGCCTCGCGGCAGCCTTTCTCGTGAATGGTTGGTAATTGATCCCGTTTATTTTTTTGCTTCGCTTTCCAGCAGCAGCTTCAGCTCTTTGCTGGACGGGCGCGGCGCATCCGTGCTGACGATATTCCCTTTTTTATCGAATACCATAAAACGCGGAATGCCTTTGATGTTGTAGAATTTGGCAATGTCGCTCCATCCGCTGGCGAACAGCTGCACGCCGCCCAGTTCCTCGCTGGCGACAAAGTCTTTCCATTTCTGATGGTCTTTTTCCACGTCAACCGACACGCTCATGAACACGACATCCGTTCCGTGCATTTCTTTTTCCAGCTTTTTAAGGTGAGGGATCTCGCCTTTGCAGGGACCGCACCAGGTAGCCCAAACGTCCACCAGCACTACTTTTCCTTTGAAGTCGCTCAGGGAGGTCTGTTTGCCGTTCAGGTCGGGATAGGTGAAATTTACAGCGGGGCCTCCGGCGGTGGTCGCTTTTTTCGCCAGCTCCGTTTCAATGGCTTTGGCGCGGGTGGTCTGATCGCCGGTGAGCAGGTATTTGCCGTATTCTTTCACCATGTCGGTGTAGCCGATATAGGTTTTGAGCCCCGCAGCACGCTGGATCACGATCTCGCCTTTCAGCGTATCGTTCACGATGCCTTTCATCGCGGCCTCGATGCTGTAGTCCGTCAGGTTGCCGTTACCCATACGGGCGGGCAGCCTTTGCAGCGTGCGCATCATCCGTATGCCGAAGGGGTAACGCATCAGGCGCGTGTCCGTCGTAAAGTGGGTGACTTCTATGTTTTTGAAGTACGGGGTGAAGTCCTTTTCGGCGGGATGAACGGAACGCGGCGTGCTCAGCAGCTCGGCCGCAAAGTTCAGCAGGTTCATTTCGCGGTACTGGGCAAACTCGCTGTCAAACCGTTTGTTGCCGGTAGCGGCGTATTTTGTTTGTTTGATCTGTTTGTCGATCGTTTCCAGCATGGGGAAAAAATCCTGGTAGCTGCTCCTGGTGCGCATAAAATACACGCCCTTCCTTTCCAGCGGCAGCACGGTGTTGTGCCATTTCTGCAACGCCAGGTTCTCGGCGGAGTTTTTGCCGGTGAGCACGTAGGACGTATCGGTGACCTTTACGTTCAGCTGATCGTTCTTCCTGAAATAGAAGGTGTATTTATCCGTTGGCGTCAGGACGTTGCCGGTGCCGATGGCATAAAACCCTTCATATTCCGGGCGGAAATAGAACCCGAAAGAAGAATCGGCGCCCGGCTTTGAAGCGGCCACTTCCTCGAGCCTTCCGTGCTCTACGCGGTACAGGCGCACATTACCATCGTGGCTACGCGTCCATTCGCCGGAAATCGTTACCTGCGCTTGCAGCATGGCGGGCAAACCAAGCAGGAACATTATACCCAGATTCCGTTTTTTCATTTGTATCAGATAATTTGGTTAATAACTGTTTGGATAAGTGTAATTGTTGATCCTCGGCGCGATATAGATCACATCGCCTGCGCTGCCGCTGCCTTCCATCGTAAAATCGGGGCTGGCGGACAGGTTTCCGGAGGTTTTGCTGAATGCGCGCACTTTATAACTGCCGCCGGAAGTGGTGCCGATCAGCATGTAATTGTAATAAAAAGGCTCTTCTTCGGCAGCGCCGCCGGTATACTTACGGTGACGGATAAACGTGATCGCCTCGCCTGCCGGCGCGGTGAACTGCAGCTGCTCCGCGCCGTTGCTCAGGTTCCTGGACCATACTTCGGAGCCTTTCGAGAAATACAGGATGTTCTCGTCCGCAACGATCAGCCCGTAACGTTCCGCCTGGTACAGCTTCTCTGTCGCCTCCAGCGTATCATTCTCGATCTTCAATGCATACCCGGAAGGCGTCACCGTGGAAAGTATCTGCAGCGAGGGATCGGTCTTGTCGCGGAACAGGGCTACGCCAGCGTAAGGGCTGGTGGATCTTACGCCCATGAACAGCAGCTCTTTGTTGTTGCCGTTGGCAGGCATGTCCGTTCCTTCCACATCCGTTACGGGGGAAAGCACTGTACCCGTACCCGTTGCGGACACGAAGGAAGCGCTCAGCTCATCGAAAAAGAAAGGATTGCTGAAAACATACGTCAGGAAATACCTGGACAGCCGGTATGGTGTATTGTTGTCGTCGCGCAGCTGTTTGCCGCCGAACAGGCCCATGTTGGCGGACATGGAATAAATGCTGTGCAGGTGCCCGTCGTTCACAAAATAATTGGCCGCCGAGGCTTCGCTGATGCTGCCCGGCATTTTTACCGAAGGCGTTTCATAGAAAAGATCGTTGATACCGTGTATTTCCCGGAACGTATTGATGTCCACCACGCTGGCGTCCTTGCCGGACAGTATGAACAGCGCTCTCGTATTGCCGAGCTTGCCGGTAACATTGGATTTGTAATTGGTATAGAACCCGAAGAGAGCGGCTTCTCCGTCCAGCTTCCGGTTATTCACCAGCGAGAACACATTTTCCATCTTCGATTCGGGCGCAATGCCTGAAGGCGTGAGGAAAAGGTCCACATCGGTCTTGCCGCCGTCGGCCTTCATCACGTACCAGCCGCGGGTGAACTGGGTGATGACGTTGACGCTGGAAGTCACTATGCGGGATACGCCCGTATGCTCGTTCTTCGCGCCGAATACCAGCACCCAGCCTTTGGCCGGCTGCGTAACGAGATAATCGAGCGCTTTGGCGCGGCCGATCGTGTCCACTTTGGGCGCGGAGCCCTGCACGCTCGTTTCATAGATGCCCCACCAGTAGGAGAACTTCGCATCGGGATCGGTAGAGCTTACCTGGGGATCGATGGTGAGCTTGTCCACCAGCGACACTTTGTCGTAAACGCTTTCTATGCCGGTGACCGTGATCTCCTCCGGCTCGTCGTACAGGTAATTGCCATGGTCCTTGTAACACGAGCTGATCAGCAGGATGCAGCAGGCGGCAAGGCTTTGATATATCAATTTCATGAAAGGCTGTTTTGAAAGTTTAAGGGAAAATGACCGTTTCTCCCGTTTCGTCCGTCAGCGGCTCCCCGGGATGGGCGTTATTGTAATCAGTGAGCAGCGTTTTCAGCTTCAGTCTCCAGAAAGTGAGCAGCGCATAGTCCGTTCTCACCTCCAGCAAAAATTCCTGGTCCCACTTTTCTCCCGTTTGTTCGATCATGAAGGAATGTTTTACATTGCTGTATTTTCCCCAATAATAGCTTTCCGCTGTTCTGTCCCAGGCGGCGGGCCGGCTGAGCATGTCCGTGAACTCCACTCTTCTCCAGAGTTTGCTGATCTCTCCCGGCTGAAACTCGTCGTTGGCCTTTACTGTTATCTGCAGCTTCACGCTTTTGCTTTTCAGGGAAGGGTCGCGGAAGAGGATGACGGGCACGGAATCATGCACTTGCCCCGCCTTGATTACATACACGTCCTTCAGCGACGGATCGTCGAAGGCTTTGTAGTGCACGCCGGCTTCGGCATTTTCTTCTCCTTCCAGCATCACCTGTTCGATGGTGAAAGGCCGGTCCTTACCGCTCACGCCGCCGATGGCGTAGATGTCGAAGAACACGGTATCCTCCACGGTGGCGGCCGGTTCGTAATAAAAAGTATACGGCTTCATCGTATCGGCGAATTCAAAGGAGGCGCTGTAGATCCGGTCCGGAGCGGGGCCGAACTGGAGCCGTGCGGTATCGTTATAGAGATAATACTGATCTTTTTTGCAGGCGGCCAGAAAAGCGATCAGCATCGCAACAGTGAGTATCTGTTTCATTCTTTACGCTTTTTTTATTGAACGAATTCGGTTAAAGGGATGGGCGGCAGGTAATCGAGTGTGGCCGCGGAGGGCGCCCAGAGGAAGCTGGGCTTGGGAGCGTCGATGCGTTTATAGGCAAAGAACGCCTGTCCTTCCGCGAAGAACTCCCTGCGGTATTCCTTCACCAGCTCCAGCTGCAGCTGCACAGGATCGGCCGGCAGCGTGCTGAGGGTCACGTTCCGCGCGGTGCGGAAGGCGTCCCAGTATTGCTGGCCTTCGCCCGCGGGCGCCGTTTCCGCCGCTATCAGGTACATTTCGCTGACGCGCAGCATCGGTAACTGGAAGGGCGCTATGTCGGCGCTTGTCAAAGACGCCTGGTATTTTTTCAGGATGTGGCATTTGGAGCCGTTCGGCAGCGTGATCAGCTCCCAAAGGTTCGTTTCCCGTATATCCGTGCCCGTATTGCCGTACAGCTGGTTTCTCACCGTCGTGACGGAGCTGCCCTTTTTAAGGGAACCGGACATGAACATGGATTCGAACTTCGACCGGAGCTGGAAATCGTACAGGCCGAACATATGTTCCATGGAAAGGTTCAGGTCGCCGTTGGACATATCGCTCAGCGTACCGAGCCGGAACTTCGCATCGCCTCCGGGGTTCTTTACTTCTATCACTTCTTTGGCGGCGGCGTACGCTGACGCATTGTCCTGGAACCAGAGGTACGCGCGGGCCTGCAGCGCTTTAACCGCGAAGTAGTTCATCCGCAGGTAACGATAGGCGGCATAAGTATTCGTTCCCGCAATGGGAGAATTGGCGCGGTCGGGGTTGGACAGATCGGCCTGTGAATACCGGGTAAACGGATCAACGTCTTTCAGCAAAGCGGCCGCTTCGCTGAGGTCGTTCAGCAATTCCGTTTTGTATTGTTCGAAAGAAAGGTGCTGGTTGGGCTCCTTTGATATCTTCTTCACGTACGGCAGCACTGTGCCGCCGGGAACGTTGCCCGGCACCGGCCCGAAAAGCCGCAGCAGGTCGAGGTGGCAGTAGGCGCGCAATGCGAGGCATTCGCCCTTCATCATCTCGTAAGAACCTTCCGACAGGAACACGTCGCGGCGGTCGTCTACCTCGGCCAGTATCGCATTGATGCTGGAGATGATCTTGTACTCCTGCCCATATACCAGGGACAGCTGGTACTGCGCGCCTTCATCGGTATAGTTAAAAAGGCCCAGGTACTGTTCGGTGGATTTGCTGGTCACATCCCAGGAGGTAGTAAGCCGTTCGATCGTGCCGTACATCATGGCGTCCCCATATACGAAGGGCGATTTCAGCTGGATGTACACGCCGGTCAGCGCGTCCTGGAAACCGCTTTCCGTTGTAAAAAGCACATCTGCCGGCATCTGCGTCTTTGGCTGAACGGTCAGCCACTTTTTGCAGGAGGTGGCGCTTATGGCGATACCCAGCAGCCCTGCGATCATATATTTCATCGGTGTCATAAAACACTAATTTGCTGGTTAGAATAAAGCGTTAACGGTAAAGGACATCTGCCGGGAGAAAGGATAAGTGGTGCCCCTTTCGCGGCGTATGGTGGACACGTAAAAAAGGTCGGCCATGTTGAGTGAGAAAGACAATGCTTCCATCTTCAGCTTTTTTGCGAAGGCGCTTTTTACATCGTACTGGAAGTTGGCGTTCTGCATCATAAGCGTTCTTTCGTCCTGCACAAAACGGGAGGTCCTGTTCGTGGCCGCCGTTACCAGCAAGCCTTTGAACGCCGCGATGTCGCCGGGCTTCTGCCAGCGGCTGTCGTACACGCGGGAATCCACGTTATAGTCGTAATCCGCGTTCTCCACCTTTTGGATCAGCGTCTGGTTGTACTGCTGTCCGCCAAAACGGTAACCGAAGGCAAGATTCATGGAGAAATTCTTGTACCGCAGCATGGTGCTGAAGTTGCCGAAGTACGCCGGTTCGCTGATGCCGCTTGCGCGCAGGTCGAGCGAGTTCCAGGTATAGGTAGGCTCCCCGTTCCTGTCCAGGTACAGTTCCTTGCCGGTGCTCGGGTCGATGCCCAGCGAAGGCACTACCCAGATGGTGTTGGAAGAATACCCTTCTTTGTAAAGAATGCCGGGTACGGCCCCTTTCTCGTTCTCGGCGCTTTTCTGCGCGGTTTTCAAAGCCTGCGAGATCTGCACGATGCGGTTCACGTTGTGCACGAGCGCGCCGCTGATGCTCCAGGTAAGCCCTTTGCGTACGTTGCGTACGATAAACGCGGTGGCTTTCAGTTCAATCCCGCGGTTCTCCAGCTTCCCGATATTCTCGATATAGTTGGAGAAGCCGCTGGATGCAGGGAGATCAACAGAGGATATAAGGCCGTTGGTGGTCTCGATGTAGTAGTCCGCCACGAAGTTCAGGCGGCGGTTGAAAAGCTCGCCTTCAAGCCCCACGTCGTAGTTCATTTTCTGCTGCCATTTCAGGAACTCGTTGCCCAGGCCCAGCAGGTATGCGCCGGTCCAGTTAAAATACCGGTCGGCCGTATAATACTCGTAGGTTGACAATGCCTGGTAAGCGTTGAAGTCCTGCGAACCGGTAACGCCCATGGAGCCGCGCAGCTTCAGGCGGTTGATGAATTTCACGTCTTTGAACATGGGCTGCTTATGCAGGTTCCAGCCGAGGCCGGCGGACCAGAAGGGCGCGAACCGGTTGAGCCTCCCGAATTGGGAAGCGCCATCAGAGCGGAGGGAGAGATCGATAAAATAACGTTCGTCATAAGTATAGTTCACGCTTCCGGTAATACCCACCGAACGGGTAAGGCTTTCCGAGCCGCTGGGTTTGCCGCCTTCGGCGTATTGCAGCGCCATGGAAATAAAGTCGAAGTTAGGATTGGTAAAACCTTCCGCCGCGAAGCTGTAACCCGAAGTCCTTTTTTCGCGGATATTATAATCCAGCCCTGCAAACACCGCATGGGAACCGATCTGGCGGGTGTAGCTGAGATTGGCGCTTGCATCATAACGGAATCCTTTGGTAACGCCGTAATCATAGGAGCCGCGACGGAGGATGTTTTCCATGTTGGCAAAACTGGTATGGTCCGCCGGAAGGAAACGGTCGGATTCCGCCATCGTTTTGGTGAGGCCCAGCCTTCCCCTGAAACGGAGGTCGGGGTGGATCTGCCATTCCACCGAAAGATTATTCGTGATGTCCGTGTTCTTTGCATCGTCGAAAGTATTCAGCGTAGCGTTGTACAGCGGGTTGGTGGGCAAAGTGTTCCAGCGGTTGGTGTAAATGTAGGAACCGGGGTTGCCCAGCTGTTTTTTCACACGGCCTTTTTCGTCGTAGGGAGCCCAGTAAGGGTTCATCTTCACGTAGTCGGAAAAGGCGCCGTAAGGCGATTCGGAGCTTTCGCCCAGCCCGATCAGCAGGCTGTTCGTAAAGCGGATGTTCTTATAATAATAGCTGAGGTTGATGGTACCGTTGAAAGTACGGCGGGACGAGCCTTTCATGACGCCCTGTATATCGTTCAGCTGCGCGGAGATGGAATAGCGGAAAGACCTGTCGCCGCCTTCCATGCGTATGTTGTGACGCTGGCCGATGCCGGTGCGCACGGGTTTGGACAGCCAGTCGGTTTCCACGCCGCGGTTCACCTGGTTCAGCAGGTAATTGTAGTATTGTTTGAGCGGCACGTCGTTTTCCGCGCGGGCGTTGTCGTAAAGGCCCACCTTGTATTCAAGGTCCAGCTTTTCGCGGGCGTTCAGCACGTCGTAAGCGGTGAGGTCGGGCATTTCGACGTTAATATCGCCGCGGTAGGACAAACGCAGCTTGCCCGGTTTCGGCGCCCGGGTAGTGATCACGATCACGCCGTTGGCGCCGCGGGAGCCGTAGATAGCCGTGGCGGACGCGTCTTTCAGCATGGTGATGGACTCTACCTCGTTCTGGTTGATGTCCAGCAATTTTTGCAGGGTGGACTCAAAACCGTCGAGGATGATCAGCGGCGTGTTCATGCCCACGCGCGTTTCGTCCTGCAGCTCGTTCACATTGGGCAGGCTGGAGTTGCCGCGGATCTGTATCTCCGGCAGGCGGTTGGGATTGGAGCCGAACGCGTTGCTCTCCACGATGTTGAAGGATGGATCGATGTTGCGGAGGGAAGTGATCAGGTTGCGGTTGCCGAATGCCGCCAGCTGCTCGGCGGTAACGGTGGTTACGGCGCCGGTAAAGCTTTCTTTTTTGCGGTTGAAGATACCGGTGGTCACCACCACTTCGTTGATCTGCTGCTGCGATCTGCTCAGCATGATGTTCAGCTTGCCCGCGCCCGTTACCCTTACTTCACGCGGCGCGTACCCCTGGCAGCTTACCTGCAGCACGATGGGGAATGCCCGTACTTCCAGCCTGAACGTGCCGTCCGGTGACGACACGGCGCCGCTGGTAGTGCCCTTGATGCGCACGGTGGCAAACGGGATGCCTTTGCCCGATTCGTCGCTCACGGTGCCGGTTATTTCCTGCAACGGCCTTTCGGCGGGTACGGTCACGATGATCTTTTCATTGATCACCACCATTTTGTTGACGATGCGGTAAGTGAGCGGCTGGTTGCGCAGCACGATGTCCATCGCTTCAGGCAGCGTGGCGTCGTTCACTTCCACGTCCTGCGGCGAAGATCTTCTTATTACCTTCTCGTCCCACATAAAGGAAAATCCTGTCTGCGCTTCCAGCCTGGCGAATATTTCTTTCAGCGAAGCGCGCTTCAGGCTAAGGTTGATTTTCTGTGCAGAAGCTGCACTGGCCTGAAGGCTTACAATAAGGAGTAGAATGGCGGCGATTTTCGTACGCCGTAACGCTCTCATGGACAGTCCGGCTGGCACACAAAAATGCCGGACCAAAAACGCAATTAATTGCATACATTTGGTTGGTTTTGGTTGATAAATAAAACAGAACCCGTAGTGGTTTATTAACCCGGCCTTTATTGCCGCTCCGTGAGTCAGACGGAGCGGTTTTTTTTCCGGCCAGTGTCTTTATGGTCTTACGATCAGCTTGCCTTTTTCCAGTCTGCAATTCACCCCATAAATATTGAGCGCCTCGATCACGTCGGCGAGGCTCACATTCCTCCCGATAGTGCCGCCGAACGAGTTTGCGGCATCGATCACCGCCTGCTTCTGCTCC
>CBINIO010000073.1:0-12075 GCA_966250725.1 uncultured Chitinophaga sp. | reverse complement strand
AGCTTGCCTTCGCCGATCTTGAGCTGGCGGCCGTCCTTGTCCTGCCATTGCCCGTCCTCCACTTCCTGCCATTCCTTGCCGTCCACGCTGGCCCAAAGCCGGGCGCTTTTGTCCAGCCTGTACCGGTGCAGCTTGTTGTCCGACAGGCCCAGCCATACGCCGGTTTTGGATTTTGCCCAGTTCAGTTCCTGGAAAGGTTTGGGGAGAAGGGAGCCGGCGGTAACAAATTTTGATCCGCCAGCCAGCAGCAGGGCCGCCAAAAGGGTCGTCATCAGTTTTTTCATCGGGATGGTTTTACGAAAATGGATGCATAGTAAATACGCCCGGTAACCGCGTCTGGATTCCCGGCGCAAACCCAATTTATTAAATTTTAATCGCATATTAGCGCCTGATGGTGATTTAAATCGTAAATGATAAATATTTCCTAACAATCCCTGTATTTTATTTAATTTTCGAGCTCGTTTTTAAGATCGCATTAAAAAACTTGAACAATGACCATCAATCACCAGGAAATTGAACTGATCGACAGTTTCGAACAGATTTCCGTGGACATCCACCCTACGGCCAAAGAAGGTTCCAAAGCCGTGGCGCAGGAAATTGCTACTCTGATCCGCGAAAAGCAGGCCGCGAAAGAACCTGCAGTACTGGGCCTCGCTACCGGCTCCACTCCCAAATACCTCTACGCCGAACTCGTGCGCCTGCACCAGGAAGAGGGATTAAGTTTTAAAAACGTAGTAACATTTAACCTCGACGAGTATTACCCCATCGAGCCGGATGCCCTTCAAAGCTACAACCGCTTTATGAAAGAGCATCTTTTTAATCACATCGACATTCCCGAAGGCAACTATCATGTGCCGGACGGCACCATTCCCAAAGAGCAGATCAAGGCGTATGCGGCCGCTTACGAACGCAAGATCGAAGAAGCCGGCGGTATCGACATACAGATACTCGGCATCGGCAACAACGGTCATATCGGCTTTAACGAACCGGGCTCCAACGTGAACTCGCACACCCGCCTCGTTACGCTGGACAACAGCACCCGTCTTGCCAACGCCTACGAGTTCTCCAACATGAGCCAGGTGCCGCGTCTCGCAGTGACCATGGGCATCGGCACCATCATGAAAGCCAAAAAAGTGATCCTGCTCGCATGGGGCTCCCATAAGGCCAAGATCGTCTGCCGCTCCGTGGAAGGCCACAGCACCGACCAGGTGCCCGCTTCCCTGCTGCAGCAGCATACCAACTGCAAGTTCGTGATAGACGAGCAGGCGGCCGCCGACCTCACCCGCAACAAAGAGCCCTGGCTCACCGGCGATTGCGAATGGACGCCCAAGCTCATCCGCAAAGCGGTGACCAACTTGGCGCTGAAGCTCGGCAAGCCCATCCTTATGCTGACCGACAAAGATTATAATAATAACGGCCTGAACGACCTGATCGTACAATACGGCTCCGCATACGAGCTGAACATCAACGAGTTCAACGCCATCCGCGATACCATTACCGGCTGGCCCGGCGGCAAACCCGGCGCGCAGCTGCCCAATCATCCCGAACGCTCAACGCCCGAACGCAAAAGGGCGCTGATCTTCTCCCCGCATCCTGACGATGATATCATCTCCATGGGCGGCACCTTCATCCGCCTGCACGAGCAGGGCCACGACGTGCATGTAGCGTACCAGACCTCCGGCAACATCGCCGTTACCGACGAGTTCCTGCTGCGCTTTATCGATTTTGCCGTGGGTTTTGAAGGCATGTTCGATATCGACAGAAGCAAAAGCTCGCAGATACTGGAAGACGCGAAAGCCTTCATCCAGATCAAAAAACCGAGCCAGAAAGATACTCCCGAGATCCGCGCCATCAAAGGCCTGATCCGCCGCTGCGAGGCCAAGGCCACCTGCCGTTACGTAGGCGTAGGCGACGATCACGCGCACTTCCAGAACCTGCCTTTCTACGAAACAGGGCTGGTGGAAAAGAAACCGATGGGCCCCGAGGACGTGCAGCTGACCGTAGACCTGCTCCGCGAGCTGAAGCCGCAGCAGATCTATTGCGCGGGCGATCTCGCCGATCCGCACGGTACGCACAAAGTATGCCTCGACGTGATCTTCGCGGCGCTCGATATCGTAAAAAACGAAGAATGGGCGAAAGACTGCTGGGTGTGGCTGTACAAAGGCGCATGGCAGGAATGGGACATCCACGAGATCGAAATGGCCGTGCCCATGAGCCCCGACCAGGTGCTGCAGAAACGCCTCGGCATTTTTATCCACCAGAGCCAGAAAGACGTAGTGCCCTTCCAGGGTACGGACGCACGCGAGTTCTGGCAGCGCGCCGAAGAAAGGAACGCCAACACCGCCGACCTGTACGACCGCCTCGGTTTGCAGAAATACGCGGCCATGGAAGCGTTCGTGCGTTATCATTTCAGATAATCAGTCCACTTTAGAGATATGTTTGAGCAAGCCCGGGCAACAGTCCGGGCTTTTTTTGCGCCGGTATGGCCGGCAGGGATGATGGAACCGTCCGCCTGTCAGGACTTTCTTTATGCGCAAACGCATTGCATCGCCGTCCGGCGTAATTGTTTATTTTTGAAAGATATGAGCGTAACCCTGTTATCCGGTATTATCATCGGGCTGCTCGCGGGCGGCCTCGGCGGTTATCTTTTCCTCCGGAAATTTTTCGTTCCCCGCCACGAGCTTGCCGAAAGGCTGAGCGCGCAGCAGGTGGAAGAACGTTTCGTGTCCCGCGAAATGTACGACAACATATTGTTCACCCTTCACCAGCGTGAACAGGAGCTGAAAGACAAAGAAACGGAAGCCCGCGCGATGGAAGCGAAGCTGGCCGGTCTTGCAAAAGAGATCGAACAGCTCTCGGGCATCGGCGAAAAGCTCGAGAAGATCCACGAGTCCAACCGCCAGGAATTCCGGAATATGGCGAGCGACATCCTGCAGCAGAAAAGCAGGGATTTTGCGGACAGCAACCGCACCGCCATGGAACATATTCTTTCCCCGCTGAAGAACGATATCGGGCAGTTCCGCAAAACCATCGAGGACACGCGGAAAGAAGACATCCAGGACCTCACCTCCCTTAAAAAAGAAATAGAAAGCCTCCAAAAGCTCAACTTCCAGCTGAGCGAGGACGCGCAGCGGCTGGCTGGCGCCTTGAAATCGGACGTGAAAGTGCAGGGCAGCTGGGGAGAAGACCGTTTGAAGCTCATCCTCGAAGCCGAAGGTTTGCAGAAATACATCGATTATACCAGCGAAGAGGTGCACCGCGACCAGGAAGAGGAACGCAACCGCCGCCCCGATTTTATCCTGCGCCTGCCCGATGGCAAACACCTCGTGATAGACAGCAAGGTATCGCTTAACGCATACGTGTCCTACTTCAACGCTACTGAACCCGAAGAGAAAAAAGCGCATGTGCGGCAGCTCGTGCGCAACATCACCGAACATATCGACGAGCTGGCAGGGCGCAACTACCAGCGGCTCGGCACGCTTAACACGCCCGATTTCGTGTTTATGTTCATGCACTTCGAATCCGCCCTCACGCTGGCGCTGAACGAAAACCCGGACATCTTCAACCGCGCGATGAAAAAAAAGATCGTGCTCATTACGCCGTCCACGCTCGTGGCCACTTTCAAGATCGTGCGGCTGCTCTGGCAAAACGAGAACCGGGTGCGCAACGTGGAAGAGATCTTCCGGCAATGCGGCCTGCTGTACGATAAATTCATTCTTTTCCTCGAAGAGATGCAAGGCGTCGGCCGCAATCTTAAACAGGCCGGCAACGCCTACGATGCCGCCATGGAGCGGCTGAAGGACGGGAAAAGAAAAAGCGATACCATCATCGGGAAATTCGAGCTCATCAAAGAGCTGGACGCCAAAACCGGCAAACAGCTGCCGAAGGACATTGAAACGGATATGGAGATCCGCTTCCCGCAAGCGCTTCCCGATAAAACATAAGGACACCATGATCGAAATAGTACCATTTGACCCAGCCCGTACCGGCGATGTGATCGCGCTGATACTTCCCATTCAGCAGGCTGAATTCGGCCTGCCCGTCACCATCGAACACCAGCCCGATCTGCTGAAGATCCCCGAAGTGTACCAGGACGGCAAAGGCAATTTCTGGACCGCGCTGGACGGCGGCAAACTGGTGGGCACCATCGCGCTGATGGACATCGGCAACCGCCAGGCCGGGCTGCGAAAGATGTTTGTCGATAAAAATTACCGCGGCCGGGAACACCGTGCAGGCAAGCGTTTGCTCGACACGCTGATCGCTTGGGCGAAAGAGAAGGATTTTAAAGACATTTATTTAGGCACTACGGAAGTAATGACCACCGCGCATCGTTTCTATGAGAAAAACGGTTTTGTGGAAGTGGAAAAGAAGGACCTGCCGAACGAACGTTTTGTTTCGCCGGTGGACAGGAAATTTTATCGTTTGGTGTTGTGAATATGAAAGTGCGAATATCTACCATTAAACAACTGACATGCGCATACATTATCTCCAGCACGTGCCGTTTGAAGGCCCCGCGGCCATTGAGGACTGGGCCAAACAACACGATCATACGCTAACGGCTACACGCTTTTACGAATCCGGCACGCTTCCGCAGCAGGAAGAGTTTGACATGCTCGTGATCATGGGCGGCCCCATGGGCGTTTATGACGACGCCGATCATCCCTGGCTGCGGGATGAAAAAAATTTCATACTGAAAAGCATTGAGGCAGGCAAGCCCGTGCTGGGCGTCTGCCTTGGATCACAGCTGCTCGCCGATGTGCTGGGCGCAAAGGTTTACCCGAACGGGCAGAAGGAGATCGGCTGGTTCCCGGTGCGGTTTCAGCCGGAATTGTATGACGGTGAGCTGGTGGTGTGCCACTGGCATGGCGACACGTTCCACCTTCCGGAAGGCGCGGTGCGGCTGGGAGAATCCGCCGCCTGCAAGAACCAGGCGTACCGCTTTGGCGACCGCGCATACGGTTTGCAGTTCCACCTCGAAATGACGCCCGCCGCCGTGGAAGGCATGATCGCCGCCTGCGGGCACGAGCTGGTAAAAGCGGAATGGGTGCAGAGCGCGGAAGAACTCCGAAACGGGCTGCATTACGCCGAAGCCACGCGCGCCGTGCTGTTCCGCTTGCTGGACCGGTTGGAAAAATTCGTGTAAATTAGCGGCATGGCAAAGCAGGTACCGTTAATCATCATCGGCGGAGGGCCGATTGGGCTGGCATGCGCGCTGGCGGCGCAAAAGGAAGGACTGGACTATCTTATCCTCGAAAAAGGCTGTCTTGTAAATTCGCTGTACCGCTATCCGCTCAATATGACGTTTTTCTCCACCAGCGAAAGGCTGGAGATCGGCGGCATCCCCTTCGTGTCCAACAACGCGAAACCCACACGGCCCGAAGCGCTGGAATATTACCGGCGCGTGGCGCTTTCAAAAGATATAAAGATCCGCCTGTTTGAAAAAGCGGAAAACATCAAACCTAACGGCAACGGCTACACGATAGTTACCAGCAAGGATATTTACTCCGCCCAAAACATCATCATCGCCACCGGTTTTTACGACATCCCGAACCTGCTTAACATTCCCGGCGAAAACCTGCCAAAAGTCACGCACTATTATAAAGACCCGCACTTTTACGCCACGCAGAAAGTGATCGTCGTCGGCGCGAACAACTCCTCCGTGGACGCCGCGCTGGAAACCTACCGCAAAGGCGCGGACGTAACGATGGTGATACGCGAAGGCGAGATCGGGAAACGGGTGAAGTACTGGGTAAAGCCGGATATCGAGAACCGCGTGAAAGAAGGCAGCATCAAGGCATATTTTCATTCCGCGCTGACAAACATCCGCGAAACGGAAGCGGACATCCTCACACCGGACGGCCCCATCACCATACCCAACGATTTTGTGATCGCCGCCACCGGTTACCAGCCGGATTTTAATTTCCTGGAAAGAACGGGCATCACGTTATCCGCCGACGCCGTACGCGCCCCGGCGTACAACCCGGAAACCATGGAAACCAACCAGCCCGGCATTTACCTCGCGGGCGTGGTGTGCGGCGGTATGAACACGCACATCTGGTTCATCGAAAATTCAAGGGAACATGCGGACAGGATCATCCGCCACATCGTTAAATGATATTCACTTCGCGCTCCAGCGTTACGCCGAATTTTTCCTTCACGCTGTCCACCACCTGCCACGACAACTCAACGAGGTCCTCGCCCCGGGCGTTGCCGTAATTCACGAGCACCAGCGCCTGCCGTGCGTGAACGCCCGCATCGCCGTTGCGGTAGCCTT
Source organism: uncultured Chitinophaga sp. (assembly GCA_966250725.1). GTDB lineage: Bacteria > Bacteroidota > Bacteroidia > Chitinophagales > Chitinophagaceae > Chitinophaga. The sequence goes on along the minus strand of CBINIO010000073.1, from coordinate 5,801 downwards.
TCCAGCCGCATTGTTCGATCAGCCAGCCGGCCGCTAGTTTGTAATGATCGCCGGGCAAGGGATAAGCGACGATGTTGGGGAAGGCGAGCTTCAGCGCTTCATATTTTTCTTTGGTTACTTCGGGGTTCTTAAAAAAGCTGCCCGCATTGCCGATCTCCGCGGGATTGGGGAGCTTGGAAGAACGGATATTGATCACCGCTTCGCTGATGGCGCGGACGGAAGGCGTTTTGCCCATGCGCTCAAGTTCTTGCTCAATGGCGCCGTAGCTCGTGTTGAGCGCCGGCTTTTTGTTGAGCCTGTAGATCACCTGCAATATCGCGAACTGGTCTTTATACTGCCGTTTGAACACGCTTTCGCGGTAACCGAAGGCGCAGGCCTCGCGGTTGAAGGAAACCAGCGAATGCTCCTGCAGATGCAGGGCTTCCAGCTCTTCGAACACGTCTTTGATCTCCACGCCGTACGCGCCGATGTTCTGCATCGGGCTGGCGCCCACATTGCCGGGGATGAGCGAAAGGTTTTCCAGCCCCGCGTACCCCTTTTCGATACAATGCATCACGAACTGGTGCCAGTTCTCCCCCGCTCCCGCCTTCACGTACACATGATCATCGTCCTCGCTGATGGTATGAATGCCCTTTACTTCATTCTTCAGCACCAGCCCGTCGAAATCCTTGGTGAGCAGGATGTTGCTGCCGCCGCCCAGGATGAGCTTCGGCGTATGTCTGAACTGCGGCTCGCGCAGTATTTCTTCCAGCGCCTCGCGGGAATGGAATGCGGCGAAGTACCGCGCGGTAGCTTCGAGGTTGAATGTATTGTATTGGCGGAGAGAGACGTTTTCCTGTACCTTCATAGGAAGCAAATATAAGTAACCCTTGCCTATTGCACACAATCCACATCCGGCACAATGATCACCGAACGGAACTGCTTTTCGATCGTCAGCTGGGAGAAATATTCTTTCATCATACCCTTCACCTGCGCGATCCTTTTTGCATCGCGCGGCAGCTTCACGAGCATTTCCTGTAAATAATAATCCCGCACTTTGCCCACCAGCGGCGCCGCCGGCCCTACCAGCTGCGCGCCGAGCTGCGGCCGCAGCCAGTTGGAGAGCACGAGCGCGGCCTGCTCCACCGTCTGTTGTTTTTTATGTTTGAGCGTTACTTTCAGCAGCCTGAAAAACGGCGGGTAACCGAATTGCTCGCGTTCCCGGATCTCCGCTTCGTACATGGCTTTGTAATTATGGTCCGTCACGCATTGCAGGATATGATGCTGTACCCGGCTGGCCTGTATCACCACTTTCCCCTGCCCGTCCTTCCGGCCCGCACGGCCGCTCACCTGCTCCATCAGCTGGAAGGCGCGCTCGTTCACCCTGAAATCCGGGTAACTCAGCAGGCTGTCCGCGCTGAGGATGCCTACCAGGTTCACGTTCTCGAAATCCAGTCCTTTCACCACCATCTGCGTGCCTACGAGGATGTCTATCTCGCGCTGCTCCAGCAGCTGGATCATTTTGTTATGACTGTCTTTATTGCGTATCGCGTCCATGTCCATGCGCGCGATGCGGGCGGTGGGGAACATTTCCTGCAGGTCTTCCTCGATCTTTTCCGTACCGAAATTTTTCGGCACCAGCGTTTGGCTGCCGCAGGCGGCGCAGGTGTAGATGTAAGGATAACGGGTGCCGCAGTAGTGACAGCTTAATTTATCCTGGTGTTTATGATAGGTGAGCGAAACGTCGCATTGTTTGCAATTGGGTATCCAGCCGCAGGTGGTGCATAGCAGGAAAGGCGCGTAGCCGCGGCGGTTCTGGAACAGGATCACCTGTTTTTGCGCTTCGAGCGCCTGGTGTATTTCCTTTCGCAGCACGGAGGTAAAGTTGTGCACCACTTCTTTCAGCGCCAGCTCTTTTTTCAGGTCCACGATCTCGATCTCCGGCAGGGGGACGCCGCCAAAACGTTCGTGCAGTTCCACCAGCCCGTATTTCCCCTGCTTCGCGTTGTAATAACTTTCCAGCGCGGGCGTGGCGGAGCCCATCAGCACTTTGGCGTGAAAGAGGCTCGCGTAATAGATGGCCGCGTCTCGCGCATGATAACGGGGCGCGGGCTCCTGCTGCTTAAAGGATGCGTCGTGCTCTTCGTCGAGGATGATGAGGCCGAGGTCGCGGAAAGGCAGCAGCAGGCTGCTGCGCGCGCCCAGCACGATGCGGATGTCGCCGTTCTTCACCTTGTTCCATATCTCCACCCTTTCGTTGTTGGAAAAGCGCGAATGATAAATGCCGATCTGCCCGCCGAAATGTTTTTGCAAACGCCGGATGATCTGCGCGGTGAGCGCGATCTCGGGCAGGAGGTACAGCACCTGTTTGCCGTTCTGCAAAGCCTCTTCCATCAGCTTTACATAGATCTGCGTTTTGCCGCTGGATGTAACGCCATGCAGCAGCGTCACCTGTTTTTCCGCGATGCTCGCCTTCACTTCCGCCAGCGCTTTTTCCTGCGCGGGGCTGAGATCGAAGTTGAGGAGGGTTTCCATTTTTCCCATGGGAATGCGGTCAACGGTGCGTTTCTCCACGCGAAGGATCTGCTTTTCCACCAAACCCTTCAGCTGCGCGGCGGAAGCGCCGGATTTTTTCAGGAGCTCCGGTTGCAGCACGTCGCCCTGCGTTTTGAGCAGGTGCAGGTACGCAAGCAGCAGCTCCATTTGTTTGGGGGCGCGCGCCAGCTCGTCAAACAGCGGCGCGAGCGCTTCGTCCGCTTCGTAAGCGGGGTTGAGCAGTACGTAGTTTTCCTTTTTTTCTTTGTAGGCTTCTTTCAGCTCCTCGTACACGAGGCATACTTTTTTTTCGATCAGGTTTTTGATCACGCTGTATACGTCGGAGCGGTCGAGGATGAGCTGCACTTCGCCGATGCGCAATTCTTTCCGCATCAGCAGGGCTTCGGCCACGAGATATTCATGATCGTCGAGCATGGAAAAATCGTCGCCGAAAGCGTCGTTGTACAGCAGCACCGTTTCGCTCGAGAGTTTGAGATGCGCGGGAAGCGCGGCGTTGAGCACATCGCCTTCGTTGCACATGTAATATTGCGCGATCCATTCCCAGAAGGCGAGCTGCGTGGGATAGACCACCGGCTCTTTGTCCAGCAGGTCCATGATGGGCTTTGTTTTGTAAGCCGAAGGCGCCTGTTCGTGAACGGATTTTACGATGCCCGCATACTTCTTCTGTTTCCCGAGCTGTACGGCCACGCGGCTGCCGGGCTGGATGACGGCTTCCATATCGGGTGGTACGGCGTAGGTGTAATTCCTGGGAAGAGCAAGGGGTAATATTACGTCTGCATACTTCATATTGCCTGTAAGGCAGGATAGTTATGATATTTTCTAAGTTCTTCCTCCATCATGTGGCGTACCTGTTTTTTGAGCTTTGGCACGTCTTCCATGGTGAGGCCCTGCACCGGCACCACGGGAAGGAATATCACGCGGCAGGGACCGGGGTTGAGGGACATGAATTTTATTTTCGCCAGGCGGTCGCGGTTGTCCACATACAACACCGGGCGGATATCGGTCTGCGTTTCGATGGCGATCCTGAACGCGCCGCTATGGAAAGGCAGCAGCGGCTGATCGGTTTCGTTGGTAGTGCCTTCCGGGAAAATGAGCAGCGATACGCCCTGGCGGATCATGTACAGCATGTCGCGCATGCTCTGGGCGCGGCCTTTGGCGGTGGAACGGTCCACCGGCACCACGGAACGGCTGTAGATCAGCCCGAACAGCGGGATGCGGCTCAGCTCGCTTTTGCCCAGCGGCCTGAACGGCAGCGGCATTACTTTTACGGCCAGCGCGGCGTCTAGATAAGAGGAGTGATTGGCGAGATAGATGAGCGGGCGGTTCTCTTTCGGGGTGACCCATTTTTTGGTGACCCTGATACCCGTGGCGGGAAACCATACATGCGCCCAGAAACGGAGAAAATAAAAGACCACGTTCCCTCCCTTCACTTTTCCAAAGAAAGCCACCAGCACGATGGGCGGGAGGATCAGGAACATGATCCCCAGCCATATGATCAGGGCATAAAGGCTGTACAAAGCCTGAAAACATTTCGATAGCACGCGCATAAAACCGGAAAGATACAGAATTATGGCCGCTGCCCCAAGAATCCGGGATACATAACGAACAAATATCATACCTGCGGCGGAAATCGGGTGAATGTCGTACCTTTGCCATCCTTATGACAGCGGCAAAATCAGTAGCATTTCATACACTCGGCTGCAAGCTGAACTTTTCGGAGACCTCCACTATCAGCAGGATGCTCGAAAAGGACGGGTTCGTTAAAAAAGACTTTGACGACCTGGCCGACGTGTACGTGATCAATACCTGCTCGGTAACGGACAATGCGGACAAGGAATGCCGGCAGATCGTGCGCCGCATCCAGCGCCGCGCGCCGGAAAGCCTGGTGGTGATCACCGGCTGCTACGCCCAGCTGAAACCCGCCGAGATCGCGGGTATTCCGGGGGTGGACCTGGTGCTGGGCGCCGCCGAAAAGTTCAATATCGCGGACCATATCCGCGAGCTGGCGAAAGGCGACAGCGCGAAGATCTGCTCCTGCGACATCGAAGACGTCAACACTTTTCATACTTCCTGGTCCGTAAACGACCGTACCCGCACCTTCCTGAAAGTGCAGGATGGCTGCGACTACAATTGTTCCTTTTGCACCATTCCCATGGCGCGTGGCATTTCCCGCAGCGACAGCATTGCCAACGTAATAACCAGCGCCCGCGAGCTGGCGGCCGGCGGGGTGAAAGAAATCGTGCTTACCGGCGTGAACCTCGGCGATTTCGGGAAAGGTTTTGAAGGCGGCAAAAGACGCGAGGAGAGTTTCTTCGAGCTGGTGCAACAGCTGGACGAAGTGGATGGCATCGAACGTTTTCGCATTTCCAGCATAGAGCCCAACCTGCTCAGCAACGAGATCATCGAATTCGTGGCGGGCAGCCGCCGGTTCATGCCGCATTTCCACATCCCCCTGCAAAGCGGCAGCAACGAGGTGCTGGCCCTGATGCGCCGCCGCTACCGCCGCGAGCTGTACGCTGAAAAGGTCGGCCTGATCAAACAGTTCATGCCGCATTGCAGCATCGGGGTGGACGTGATCGTGGGTTTCCCCTCCGAAAGCGACGCGCACTTCCGGGAAACGTACGATTTCCTGCACGGGCTGGACGTGTCGTACCTGCATGTGTTCACCTATTCCGAAAGGGACAATACCCACGCCCTCGGCATACAGCCCGTGGTGCCGGTACAGGTGAGGCATGAGCGGAACAAGGCATTGCGCAACCTGAGCCATAAAAAGCTGCAATATTTTACCGAATTGCATACGGGGCAAACCCGCAAAGTGCTGTTTGAGCAGCATAACAAAAACGGGATGATGGAAGGTTATACGGATAACTACATCAAAGTAACGACGCCTTACCGGGAAGAATGGGGCAACCGCGTGGTGGAATGGGACCTGCGATAGCAGCGGGTTTCCGGCGAATGCGGTAAAATTTTCAAAAAAATATTTGGCAGAATAAAAATAGTTTTTACCTTTGCAATCCCATCGAACGAAAAGCGTTCAAACACAATGGGAGCTTAGCTCAGCTGGTTCAGAGCATCTGCCTTACAAGCAGAGGGTCGACGGTTCGAATCCGCCAGCTCCCACAAACGGGAACGATACAATGAATGTGTTGTTCCCGTTTTTTTATTGCCGCAAACCTGCTGCTAAAAATTTTCAGCAGGTTGATTGGTTTTGGGATCAAGTTAAATTCCTGGGGGATTTTCAGTTTACGCATACAATTTCGCCAGCC
>CBINIO010000072.1:0-12076 GCA_966250725.1 uncultured Chitinophaga sp. | reverse complement strand
TGCCCGGCGTTTCCGAAACGTTCGTCCCGCTCAACTGGGAGGAGCGGGAAATGGTGAAGCAGGAGTTTGCGGGCGGCATGGAATATTTTATCGCCGTAGGCGCCATTCATCCCGACAACAACATCATTCCCCTGCTGAAAGCCTTTTCCATGCTGAAAAAGCGGCTGCGCTCCGGCATCAGGCTGGTGCTGGCGGGCGATCTTACGCCGGAGGGAAAAGATATCGCGGAAGCGCTGCAAACGTATAAATTCCGGGAAGACGTGATCTGGATGCAGGAAACGAACGAAGAGGACCTTGCGAAGCTGATCGGCGGCGCGTACGCGCTCGTGCATACCGCCGGGGCCGATGGATTGGCCGTGCCCGTGCTGCAGGCCAAACGCTGCCAGGTGCCTTCCGTGGTGGTGTTCGCGGGCGCTTCCACAGAAGCGGGCGGCGACGCCGCGCTGAACGCCGTGCCGGGAGACATCACCGACCTGTCCGAAAAAATGAGCGCGCTGTACAAGGACGAGCTGCTGCGCGGCCGCCTGCTGGACCATATCGGCCGCGTGCCCGATTGGGACGAAGCGGCCGACCGGCTGGGCCAGGTGATTACCGCCTAAGCGCGAAATGCTTATTTTTGCATCTTCTAATCAAAACAAAGTATGTCAAAAAAATCTACCATAACGATCCAGGTGGGGCTGGACGAGAACAAGGTGCCCGAAACGATTGAATGGACCGCCACGGACAGCACGGCAGACAAAATGAACAAAGCGAAGGCCATGATGGTGGCTTTCTGGGACGGCGCGGACAAGACCGCGCTGCGCATAGACCTCTGGACAAAAGAAATGATGGTGGATGAAATGGCCGATTTTTTTTACCAGACCTTTATGACCATGGCCGACACCTACCAGCGCGCCACGCCCTGGGCGGACATGGCGGGAGACCTGCGCGCCTTCGCGGACAGCTTCTATAAAAAATTCGAAGAAAAGCTCAAGAACCAGGAGCAGGACCAGAACAAATAACCAACAAGCAACGATATGTCACTGGAACAAAATATCAACAACGCCATTAAAACCGCCATGCTGGCCAAAGCCGAAGCCGAGCTGCGCGCCCTGCGCGCCATCAAGGCCGCGGTGCTGGTGGCGAAGACCGCAGAAGGCGCCTCCGGCGAACTGACCGAAGCGGACGAGCTGAAGATGCTGCAAAAGCTGGCAAAGCAGCGAAAGGACTCGCTGGAGATCTTCCGGCAGCAGAACCGCGCCGATCTCGCGCAGAAAGAAGAAGAAGAGCTGGCGGTGATAGAACGTTATTTGCCCAAGCAGATGGACGAAGCGGAAGTGCGCGGCGTGCTGCAGGGCGTCATTGCTTCGGTAGGCGCATCGTCTCCCGCGGACATGGGCAAAGTGATGGGCGCGGCCACCAAACAGCTGGCCGGCAAAGCCGACGGCAAGCTGATCTCTACCCTCGTAAAAGAATTACTGACCAAATAATGCCGGCAAATTGGCCATAGACGTTGTATTTGCGATCCTGATGGCATTTGCCGTATACCGGGGCTTTTCGCGCGGCCTCATCGTGGCGGTGTTTTCGCTGGTGGCCTGCATCATAGGCCTGGCGGCCGCGCTAAAGCTTTCCGCGGTGCTCGCTGCCTACCTCGAGCAGTCCGGCATGCAGGGCCGGTGGTGGCCGGTGTTATGCTTCATGGCAGTATTCCTCGCCGTGGTGATACTCGTCAGGCTGGGCGCCGCCGCCCTCGAAAAAGTAGTGCAATGGTCCATGCTGGGATGGCTGAACCGCCTGGGCGGCATCCTGCTGTACGTGCTGATATTCACCGTCGTGTTCAGCGTGCTGTTGTGGATGGCGAACCAGGTGTACTGGCTGAGCCCCGAAACCAAGCTGCGATCCGCCGTTTACCCGTATATCGAACCCATCGGGCCCTGGGTCATGCAACGGATCGGGAGCGTCGTGCCCGTTTTCAGGGACATGTTCACCGCGCTGGAAGGATTCTTTGAGCACGCTGCCAGGGAAATTCCTGTAAAATAGCCCTCGTTCAGGGGAGTATTTGAATTAAGAAAAAGAATTATTTTAGCGCAAAATTGAATCAAGCACAGGTAATGAATTACGAAATCAAAACACAGGGCAAATTTAAGTACATCGAAGAAGGAGAAGGAGAACCGGTGATCCTGCTGCACGGTTTATTCGGCGCCCTGAGTAATTTCAGCGGACTGCTCGAATACTTCAAGCAGTACAACAAAGTGGTGATCCCCATGCTGCCCCTGTTTGATCTGAATATCCTCGAAACCTCCGTCAGCGGCCTCGCCAAATACGTGCACAAATTCATCGAAACCCGCGGCTATAAAAACTTTCACCTCATGGGCAACTCCCTCGGCGGGCATGTTGCGCTGGTGTATATCCTGAAGCACCCCGAAGACGTGAAATCCCTCATCCTCACCGGCAGCTCGGGCCTGTTCGAGAACGGCATGGGAGAGACCTACCCCAAACGCGGCGATTACGAATACATCCGCCGCAAAACAGAACTTACGTTTTACGATCCGGCGATGGCTACCAAAGAGCTGGTGGACGAAGTGTTCGAGATCACCAGCAACCGCCTGAAAGTGATCAAGATCATCACCCTCGCCAAATCCGCCATCCGCCACAATCTCGGCGACGAGCTCAAAACCATACAGGCGCCCACGCTCCTGATCTGGGGCAACAACGACACCGTTACGCCGCCGATGGTAGGGGAAGAATTCCACCGCCTCATCCCTAATTCCGAACTTCACTTTATCGACAAATGCGGTCACGCCCCCATGATGGAAGTGCCCGGCGAGTTCAACGTCATCATGCACGACTTCCTGAAAAGACTGAACAACAGGGCCGTTGAGGCCAGCGCCGGCTGACCGTTCATCCCCGCTGCCGCGCCATTGCTCCGTGTTTATGTAATTTTTAATACTCCCTGCTGGCCGTATTGGAATATTCTTTGCTATTATTGTAACTGAAACACGAACGACTATGTTGGCACAGGAACTCATCTCTACCGTTGTGCCGGTACTTCACCCGATGGATACCGGTGCAAAAGCATTACGCCTTATGAATGAATTTCATCTGACGCAGCTGCCGCTGGTAGTGGACAACAAATACCTGTGCCTCATAGAGGAAGACCAGGTGCTGGATTGGGAAGACCCCGACCAGCTGCTGGAATCCGCTCCCATCAACCCGTTCAAGCCGGCCGTGCTCGAAGGCGCGCATTTTTACGAAGCCCTCAAGGTCTTTTACGACATGAAGCTCTCCGTGCTGCCCGTGATCACGCGCGACGGCGATTACCAGGGCCTTATCACCAAGGACAACCTGCTGGCGATCCTCGCGCAATACAACGGCGTAAAGGAGCCCGGCGGCCTGCTGGTGCTGGAAGTGGAGCCTCGGGACTACAGCCTCAGCGAAATAGCCCGCATCGCGGAAAGCAACGAAGTAACCCTGCTCAGCGTCAATACCATCAACAACCCGGGCACGGCTAAACTGGAAGTGCTGCTGAAAACCAACCGGCAGGACATGCAGGGGCTGATCGCCACTTTCGAGCGATTTAATTACACCATCAAATACATGTTCAGCGAAGAGCTGGAGGAAGACCTGCTCAAAAAGAACTATGACCTGCTCATGAATTACATCAGCATGTAGTTTCCAACGATGTTCCTACGCACTGTTACTTATATCACCGGCATGTGGCTGTGCCTGCTTGCCCAGGCGGCGAACGGCCAGGCAGGGAACTTCCCGCCCGTGCGCGACACGGTGCCCGAACCCCTCAAAGAAACGGTGCAGAAGCTCATCAAAGACAGCGTGCCCCGGCCCCAGCCGCCGCCGCCCGTGGCCGGCGCCGTGCAGGACACCGCTTACATCGTCGTACGAAACGTCCTCGTGTCAGGCAACAAACGCACCCGCACTTCCATCGTGCTGCGCGAGCTGGGCGTGAAGGCCGGCGATACCGTACGCCTGCGCACGCTGGCAGAGACCCTCGAGGCCAACCGCAAACAGCTGCTCAATACTTCCCTTTTCCTCAACGTGGTGACCAATGTCAAAAACTGGGAAGGCGATCATGCCGACCTCGTGTTCGAGGTGCTGGAACGCTGGTACCTGCTGGCTTTTCCCATCTTCAAGCTGGCGGACCGCAACTTCAACCAGTGGTGGGTGGAAAAGAACCATAGTCTCGACAGGGTGAACGTGGGGCTGAAAGTGTTCCAGGACAACCTTACCGGCCGCAACGACGACCTTTACGGCGACGTTACGATCGGGTATACGCAGAAGTTCCTGCTGGGCTACAACCTGCCTTATATCGATAAAAAGCTGCGCCACGGCGTCGGTTTCGTGGTGTCGTACAGCCGCAACCGCGAGGTCAACTACATTTCCGATTACAACAAGCAGCAGTTTTACCGGGGAGACGACTTCCTGCGGCGCCAGTTTTCCGCCAGCGCCACCTACACCTACCGCAAGGCCATTTCCACCAAACACCAGTTCTATATCGGCTATGCCAGCGAATCGGTGAACGATACGGTGGCCCGGCTCAACCCGGATTATCTCGGCGGCGGCCGTACGGACCTGCGTTATCTCGAAGCGGGCTACCGTCTCCGGTTCATCGAGGCGGACAGCTGGCAGTACCCGCTGATCGGCCGCTCCTTCCAGGCTGAGATATCGAAGGTGGGGCTTGCCGGGGTGAACGACCTGGATTACGTGCGCCTGCGCGTCAAAGCGGCGCGGTACTGGCAGCTGGCGCGGAAAACGTACGGCGCGCTGAGCCTGCTGGGGCAGGGCAAGCTGCCGGACAGGCAGCCTTATATCGGCGTGCGCGCGCTCGGCTACAACGAAGATTACCTGCGGGGTCTCGAATATTACGTGGTGGACGGTACGGCCTTTTTTATCTTTAAAAGCACGCTGCGCCGCGAATTGCTCAATTTCAAGGTGCACCTGCCCATCGTGCCGCGCAAATTCAGCAACCTGCCGGTGCGCGTGCTGGCGAAAGCCTTTGGCGATATGGGCTACGCGTACAGCCGGCAAAGCCTGCACGGGCGCCTCAACAACCGCATGCTGTACACCGCCGGGCTGGGCATTGACGTGGTTTCTTTTTACGATACCTGCATCCGCTTTGAGTACAGCATCAACCAAATGGGAGAAAAAGGACTATTTTTACACGCTAAACTGGATATGTAAATGCATGTAGCCCTTTACAGCCGCGGCTTTGTTAAAGAAGACCTGGAAGATCTGCAACTCCTGCTGGACGAGCTGGCCCGCCAGGAGATCATCCCGGTGGTGTACGAGCCTTTTTTTAAAGAGATCGGGCAGCACCTCCGCTTCCCCGCGGAAACCGATACCTTTTCAAAAGCGGAGGATCTCGACGGGCGCATCGAATTCCTGCTGAGCCTCGGCGGCGACGGCACCCTGCTGGATACCGTGAGCTTTGTGCGAGAAAAGAACATTCCCGTGATGGGCGTGAATTTCGGCCGCCTCGGCTTTCTCGCCAGCATCGGGCGGGACGAGATACATGAAATGGTCAGCTCGCTGGTTAGCCGCAATTACGTGATCGACAAACGCACCCTGCTGCACCTGGACGCCAGCACGCCGCTGTTCGGCGAAGTGCCCTACGCCCTCAACGAATTTACCATCCACAAAAAAGACACCTCCGCGATGGTCAAGATACATACGTACCTGAACGGGGAGTTCCTTAATACCTATTGGGCGGACGGGCTGATCGTGGCCACGCCCACCGGCTCCACCGGCTATTCCCTCAGCTGCGGCGGGCCCATCGTGTTCCCCGACGCGGCCAACTTCGTGATCACCCCGGTTTCTCCCCATAACCTCAACGTGCGCCCCATCGTAGTGCCCGACGACAACGTGATCTCCTTCGAGGTGGAGGGCCGCAGCGACCAGTTCATCTGCACCATGGACAGCCGGATGGAAGTGATCGACAACCGCGTGCAGCTGGCCGTAAAAAAGGAGGATTTCAGCATCAACCTGCTGCGCCTGAACGAGAGCAATTTCCTTTATACCTTGAGGAACAAACTTTTATGGGGGATAGACACCCGCAACAACCGCGGAAAATAGCTTGCCATTATCTCTTTTTTTCATACGAAAATGCTTTAATTTACGTTCTTAGTCATATTTATGCTGTTTTCGCGTATTCATCTAAGGGTCTTCGGGATCGCCGGCTGCCTGCTGGCCGGCTCGCTGCTGAACAAAGCCGTGGCCCAGCAGGAGCTGAGCTACGTCGGCGAGCTGGGGTTCACCGCCGGGGGCGCCCATTATTTTGGCGACCTCAATACCCGTGCGGGTTTGCAGGCCGTAAAGCCTGCGGTGGGCATCTTTTACCGCAAATATTTCAACGATTATGTAGGCGCCCGGGCGCAGTTCAGGTACATGAAGCTGGGTTATTCCGATGTGTACAGCAACAACAGCTACCAGCAGCGGCGCAACCTGAGCTTTAATACCGACCTGTTCGAGCTGGCCCTGCAGGGAGACTTCAACTTCTTCCGGTTCGAGCCGGGCAGATACGATTACCGGTTCAGCCCCTATCTTACCCTCGGGGCATCCGTTTTTCATTACAACCCGTACGCCTTTCTCGGCGGCAACAAATATTTCCTCCAGCCCATGCATACCGAGGGGCAGGGCACGTCCCTTTACCCCGAGCGCAAGCCTTACCAGCTGTTTTCCTATGCCTGGCTGATAGGGGGCGGGGTGAAGTATAACCTGAACAGGCGGCTGAACCTGGGGCTGGAAGTGCTTTTCCGGTACTCCCAAACCGATTACCTGGACGATGTGAGCACCACTTACGCCGGTGTTTCCGCCTTCCCGACCAAATCCGACGGTTCCGCCACGGTAGCGGCCGTACTGCAGGACCGTTCCTACGCCACCGGGCCCGTGCCCATCGGCGAGGCGGGGCGCCAGCGGGGCAACAGCCGCGACAAGGACCAGTTCGCCACGATCGAGCTGACGCTGGGCATTCTTTTCACTTCTTACCGCTGTAAATTCTGATGGGCCAAAAGGCGCTACCAGCCACCGTTCCCGTTAAAACTACGTTAAAACCACCCCGCAGCCTTGGCCGGAAAGGCCATAAAGTTATTTTTGTATCTTTGCACACTTTTAGTAAAACTGTTTTAACACGCCTGAAATAGTCATGAGTTTGAAGGATCAACTAGACCTGCAACGACTGCCTCGACACATTGCCATCATCATGGACGGCAATGGCCGCTGGGCTAAGGAGCGCGGGCAGGACCGGCTCTACGGGCATCATCAGGGAGTGGAAAGTGTGCGCGATATCGTGGAGGGCTGCGCCGAGCTGGGCATCGGGTACCTGACCTTATACGCCTTTTCCACCGAGAACTGGGACCGGCCGGTGTACGAGGTTAACGGTATCATGGAGCTGCTGGTGACCACTATACGGAAAGAGGTGAGCACCCTCAATAAAAATAATATCCGGCTGCATGTGATCGGTGACATGACCATGCTGCCGCCGAACTGCCAGCGCGAGCTGGAAGAGGCCAAAGAAATGACCGCGGCCAATACCGGCCTGGGTCTTGTGATGGCGCTCAGCTACAGCGCCCGCTGGGAAATATTGCAGGCCGTGCGCGGCATCGCGCAGGACGCAGTGGCCGGCAAGCTGAAACCTGAAGAAGTAACGGCCGAAATTTGGGAAAAATACCTATGCACCGCCAGGCTGCCCGATCCCGAGCTGATGATCCGGACCAGCGGCGAACATCGTATAAGCAACTTCCTTTTGTACCAACTGGCTTACGCGGAACTTTATTTCACCAACACCCGCTGGCCTGATTTCCGCAAAGAAAATCTGTACGAAGCCATCTTAAATTATCAAACCAGAGAACGTCGATTCGGCAAAACAAGCGAACAAATACAGCAGAATGAAGAAATTGTTTCCTAAAAGCCTACTGGCCGTAGTTTTATGTTGCAGCGCGGGTATGTCTGTGCGTGCCCAGCAGCGGGATACGCTGCCTCCCGGAAGGCCGTCAGCGGATATCACGCCGTTTACCCTCAGCAATCCGCAGCAATTCGAAATAGCCGACATTGCCGTAACCGGTACAGAATTTCTCGATAAATCATTACTGCTCTCCCTTTCCGGCCTCGCCGTTGGCGACAAGGTGGTACTGCCCGGCGACCACTTCGCCAAAGCCATCCAGAACCTCTGGGGCCAGCGTCTCTTTTCCAACATCGCTATCTACATCACCAAAATAGAAGGCAACAAAATATGGCTGGAGATCGAGCTCGTGGAAAAACCGCGAATGTCCAGCTTCACGTTCAAAGGCGTTAAAAAAACCGAAGGCGAAGACTTCGTGACCAAGGCCGGCCTCCGCAAAGGCAGCGTGGTAACTGACGCGCTTGAACAGAACACTCTCGCCGTGGTGAGAAAACATTACGCCGAAAAAGGCTACCGCAACGTAACGGTGCGCATGGAAGTGAAAAAAGACCCGCCGCCCGCCATCAACTCCGCTTCGGTGATCTTTTGGGTGGACAAGGGGCATAAGGTGAAAGTGAACGACATCCACATGGTTGGCAACTACGCGCTGCCCGACAATGTGCTGAAGAAAAAGATGAAAGACCCGAAGGAAACGCCCCGCTTCACCCTGCATCCCGAAATGGCGGACGCCTGGGTGGACAGCATGGCGACCACGGAAGATTACTGGCAGTCCATGAGCTTCCTTTCCGCCACCCGCACCCTGCAAAAGCTCAATCCCTATTTCCGCCCGAACATATTCGCCAACTCAAAGTTCAACGAAGTGAAGTATGAGGAAGGCAAGACAAAGCTCATCGAATATTACAACTCAAAAGGTTTCCGCGACATGCAGATCGTGGAAGATACGCTGTACAACTCCGCCAAAGGCAACCTCAACATCGAGCTGAGGGTGGAGGAAGGCAGGAAATATTATTTCGGCAACATCACCTGGAGAGGCAACACCGTTTACACCGACACCGTGCTGAGCCGCGGCCTCGGCATCAAAAAAGGGGACGTGTACAACCTCGAGCTGCTGAACAAGCGCCTGGGCAACCCTCCCGGTCCTGAAGGCGGCGACATCGGCTCGCTGTACATGGACGACGGTTATCTTTTCTTCCAGGTGGAGCCCGTGGAGATCGGCATCCGCGGCGATACCATCGACTACGAGATCCGCATACAGGAAGGCCCGCAGGCAACGATCAAGAATATACGCATCGCGGGTAACGAAAAAACGAACGAGCACGTGGTGCGCCGCGAGCTGAGAACGCTGCCCGGCGAATGGTTCAGCCGCCAGAACATCATCAGGTCGCAGCGCGAGATCTCGCAGCTCGGCTTCTTCAACCCCGAAACCATCGGCATCAACCCCGTGCCCGACATGCAGGAAGGCACGGTGGACATCGACTATAAAGTGGAAGAACGCGCGAACGACCAGCTGGAGCTGTCTGCAGGCTGGGGCGGGTATATCGGTTTGACCGGTACGCTCGGCGTAACGTTCAACAACTTCTCGCTCCGCAATATTTTCCGTAAAGAAACCTGGGACCCGCTGCCCAGCGGCGACGGCCAGAAGCTGAGCGTAAGGATCTCTTCCAACGGTAAAGCTTACCGCTCTTACAACTTCTCCTTCACCGAGCCCTGGCTTGGCGGCAAAAAAAGGAACCCGTTCTCCGTAAGCTTCTACAGCACTTACCAAAACCCGAACGCGTTTGCCGAATATTACAACCAGCCGGTGCCCAATCCCGGCGCGTATTTCAGGGTGCTCGGCGGCTCCGTTTCGCTGGGCAAGCAGCTGCGCTGGCCGGACGACTTCTTCTCGCTGATGTACACCGTCAACTACCAGCGTTACAAGCTGAAAGACTTCAACTACTTCGGCCTGGAAGGTTTTGACAGCGGCGTGGCGAACAACCTGAGCTTGCGTCTCACGCTGGCGCGCTCTTCCGTGGACCAGCAGATATTCCCCCGCAGCGGCTCCAGTTTTATGCTGTACGGGCAATTCACGCCGCCTTATTCCGTTCTTAACCCCGACAAGGATTACAAGAGCCAGACGATACAGGAACAGTTCAAGTTCATTGAATACCAGAAATACCGCCTGAACGCCGAATGGTACGTGCCCCTGAGCCGCCCGACCGGCACCGACCACAAATCGCTGGTGCTGAAAGTGGCCGCCAAATTCGGTTACCTCGGCCGTTACAACAACCGCACCACGCTGTCTCCCTTCGGCCGTTTCGAGCTGGGCGGCGACGGTCTGAGCAACTTCGCGGTGTACGACAGGGACATCATTTCGCAGCGCGGCTACCCGGTGTACTACACTTCCAACCCGAAGCTGAACCCGGAAAGCAGCGGCCCGCCGGCAGGTTATGCAGGCTTCACCATGTTCAACAAATACACGGTGGAACTGCGTTATCCCTTCAGCCTGAACCCCAGCTCGACAATTTTCGGCCTGGTGTTCCTCGAAGCGGCGAACGGTTACAGGGATTTCAAGGAATATGATCCGTTCAGGCTGAGACGCTCCGTGGGCGTGGGCGCCAGGTTCTACCTGCCGATGTTCGGCCTGCTCGGTTTTGACTATGGCATAGGATTGGATAGGATACGGCCCGGGGGCGGCCTGAAAGACGCGGCGAAATTCACATTCATGCTCGGGTTTGAACCGGAATAAAATATTTAGTATATATTGCGAAACCTGAAAACGCAGGGTTTGCATCTGACCAACAAAAACAAGTACATGAAAAAATTATTCATTACCGCGGCTTTAGTACTGGGCACCGTTTTCGGCGCTATGGCGCAGCGTTATTGCGTGATCGATACCAAGTACATCCTGGAAAGCATTCCCGACTATAAAGAAGCGCAAAAGAAGCTGGACGCCGTTGCCGAACAATGGCAGAAAGAGATCGACGCAAAATTCCAGGAAGTGGACAAGATGTACAAGTCTTACCAGGCCGAACAGGTAATGCTCACCGACGATCTGAAACGCAAACGCGAGGACGAGATCATTGCAAGGGAAAAAGAAGCGAAAGACCTCCAGAAACAACGTTTTGGTTACGAAGGCGATCTGTTCAAAAAGCGGGAAGAGCTGGTGAAACCGATCCAGGATAAAATTTACAACGCGGTGCAAAAGCTGGCCGCCAGCAGGATGTACGATTTCGTGCTGGACAAGTCGGGCGGCATCACCGTCATCTTTTCAGACCCGAAGCTGGACAAAAGCGAGGAAATATTGGCATCCCTGGGGGTGAAGAAATAATCCTTATACTTTGACCTATAACTATTTTCAATTTCTTTTAAACTCAGATCATCATGAAGAAGTATTTAATTATTGCAATTGTCGCGTTTACCGGATTCTGCAGTGTGGAGGCCAGCGCGCAATCCAAAATCGCACACATCAATGCGCAGGCGTTGATCGAGTCCATGCCGGAAACAAAAAAAGCCCAGACTGACATCGAAGCCTTTGCCGCTACCCTGGAAAAGGAAAGCAGCAACCTGGTTGCAGAATATAACAAGAAGATGCAGGATTTCGAGAAATCCTCCGCTACCGACAGCGAAACGATGAAACAGGTGAAAGTGAAAGAGATCCAGGAAGCGCAGAAACGCATCCAGGACTATGAATCCATCGCCCGCGAAAAGATCGGCCAGAAACAGAACGAGCTGCTGAAACCCGTATATGACAAGGCCCGTAAAGCCATTGAGGACGTGGCCAAAGAAAAAGGCTATGCATACGTGATCGACAGCTCCAGCGGTTCACTGCTGGTGTCTCCTGCCGGCGACGACATCCTGGCGGCTGTAAAGACCAAGCTGGGCGTGCCTGCCACGGCTGCTCCCGCTGCTGCTAAATAAGACACAACTAACTGGTTTATAATGGCTCCCGGTACTTCCCGGGAGCTTTTTTTATGAGGCGGGTACTTTTTTTAGCGCATCTCTTTTCATTTTTAATTATTTACGCTACCTTTGCCTTCCGTTTGAAACGGGGCTGATCACAGTCTGCCTTCTCAAAAACGGGAATGGTAACTAGTTTTAAGTACAAGGAAAAAAATAAAGCATAATGAAACGTACTTTTCAACCGCATAACAGACGCAGAAAGAGCGTACACGGTTTCAGAAAGAGAATGGAAACTGCCAACGG